>JBILLI010000666.1:0-4281 GCA_044376155.1 Polyangiales bacterium | reverse complement strand
CAGGCGTGGGGGTGGTTCGACACCGTGTCGTTCACCCAGCGTTGGAGCACGGGCGAGGCCTTCGCCTGCTACAACCTCATGACCACGGGCGCCGAGCGCAACGACGGCCGGTCGAGCTTCGTCGGCGGCAACACCCCCGAGCAGTTCCGCGCCCCCGGCGGCGCGTTCGCGCTCAACGGCCGCCCCTACCTCCTGGGCGAGCGCACCGGCGGCGCCACGGGCGCCTACGCGCGCGCCCCGGGCCCCGCCCTCATGGCCATCGTCTGGGACGGCCGCGCCAACGGCAACAACGCCGTGGACTTCTCCAAGGACCTCGTCGGCATCGACTCCCACGCGCTCCGCTGAGCGGCGGCTCCTCTCCTACCGCGGCACCATTCGCACGGCGTTCGCCGGGTCCACCGCGTTCAAGCGGTTGTACCCGAGCTGAACCCCCGTGGCACCATCGGCCCGCTCGATGCCGAGCGTCGCGCCCGCGCCGAGCACCGCGGCGAGCGACGGGGTCATCGCGCAGTGGTGGAACTCCACCGCACCGCCCTCGAAGAGCTTGGCCTGAAAGGTCAGCGACGAGGGCGTGCCGAGGAGCTGCCACCCGCGCCACTCCACGGTGTACCGCCGCTGCGCGCCGACGCCGAGGAGCCCCGCGCGGACCTCGGTGGTGATGTCGTCGATGGGCACGAGGTCGTCCCAGAAGGGCGCCACGAGGCCGTGCGGCGGCGACGCGTTGGGGATCGGGAGGTTCACCGAGCTCACCGCCACCTCGCCGTCGGCCGCGGCGTGCACCTGCGCGAAGCCGTTGGACGACACGCTCAGGTGCGTCATCGCCGCGCCGAAGAAGGGGAAGGTGAAGGGCAGGGCGAAGGGGTCGGTGGCGGTGTCGTCGTCCCAGCCGTCTTCGAGGGTGATGGCGGTCTCGGGCCCGAGCTCGTCGCAGTTCACCGGGATGGTGCTCACCGCGTAGGGTGAATTCGTGATCGGGGCGAGGCGCGCGGTGAGCTCGAAGGGGCCGCCCGGCGGCACGCTCGCGCCCGCGAGGGAGAGCACCAGGTCCCGCGGTGTGGGAGAGGGGTTGTCGAGGGTGAGCGTCGCCGCCGCGCCCACGCCGTCGGCCTGCGCGAACTGCTGGCAGGTGCTCGCCATGCACGACGTCAGGGCCCGCAGCGTGGGGCGCCACGGCGTCGCGCCGGTGGGCACCGCGGTCACCGTGGCCACCTGCATCGGCGGCACGCGAAGCGTGTAGAAGAGCTGCCCCCCGGTGGCCGACGGCGCGCACAGCGACACGCCGCTGCGGGTCGCGACGGTGGTGTTGCCGCTCACGGTGACGTCCGCGCTGAGGGCCGAGGCCGTGTCGCAAAGGGCGCCCGCGGGGATCGCCGAGACGGTGTTGCTGAGGTCGAAGGTCCCCGCGGTGGTGGGCGCGTCACCGGCCACGGTGAACACCGCCTGGAGGTCCACCGGGTCGGCGTTCTCGACGGTGACCAGCGCGGGCACCCCGGGGCCGAGGGGACCGGCGCTGGCCGCGCAGCCCGACGCGGCGCACGCCCGCAGCGCGCGGAGCGTGGGCGCCCAAGCCGCGCCCGTGGGGGTCACCCGCACCGTCGCGCGCTGCCGCGCGGGCACGCGCAGGCTGTAGTACCGCTGTCCGCCCAGCGTTGACGACGCGCACAGCGCGGCGCCGCTGCGAAAGGTGCCCGCGAGGCTCTGCGCGCTGAGGGTCTGCCCCGCGCTCATCACCGTCGCCGTGTCGCAGGTGGTGCCCGCGCCCACGGCCGAGGGTGCCGACGCGCTGAGGTCGAAGCGCCCCTCGGCGGTGCTGGCGCTCGCCACCGACACCACGAAGGCGCGCGCCGCGGTGCTGGTGTTCGCGAGCAGCACGCTCGCCGCCGCGCCGCTCGCGCCGGTCGCGTCGGCGACGCAGGTCCTCGACGTGCACCCGTCGGCGGCGAGCACCCGCGGCGTCCATGCGGAGCCCGGCGCGGGTGTCGCGGTCACCGTGACCCTGCTGCTGGCGGGCACCGTCACGCTGTAGAAGCGCGGCCCGCCGGTGGTCGTCGCGCAGGCCGCGTTGCGCAGACCTCCCACCGAGGTCTCCTGTGCGGCGAGCGCGGCCCCCGGCGCAAGGATCACGGCGCCACCGCACACCGCGTTGGGCGCGGGGGCGAAGGCGCGGGCGTTGAGCACGTAGGCCCCGGCGCCGCGGTTGCGCCCGTCGACGAGCACCGCGTAGGTGCCCGGGTCGAGCACCGCGCGCAGCGAGGCGCGGCCGTCGAGCCCACGGTCGGCGTCGCAGGACTGCTCCGTGCTCACGTCCTCGCAGCGCGTGCGCACGGAGAGCACCGTGGAGAAGCTCGTCTCGGGGCCCTCGGTGTCGATCACCACGCCCGTGCGCTCGCTCACCTGCAGGGTCCACCGCGCCTCGGGGCCCGTGGCCTCGGTGAGGCACCCCGAGGCGGTGATCTGGTCGGTCCCCGCCGTGCGACCGGTCGCGCGAAACGCCGCGCCCGGAAGGGTGATCGTGCCCTCGCTGGGCGGGCACAGGCCCGAGGGGCGGACGTCGACAGGCCCCGCGTCGCGCGCCGCGTCGAGGGCGACGTCGGGGGCGACGACGTCGAGGTCCGTGGGCGCGTCGACGACGTCGGAGACCGCGATGTCGAGCGCCAAGGGGAGATCCTCGGGGGAGCCCGCGTCGAAGAGATCGGGCAGCGCGGCAGTGACATCGACGTGGTCCGGGGGCTCGGGCGCGTCGACCGCGTCGGGCGCTGTGGGCGCGTCGAACTCCGGCGTCACGTCGGGCATCGTGGGCGCGTCGGGCGCGCCGGCGTCCTCGGCGCCGCCCTGGCAGCGGCGGAGCAGGTCGCGCTCCGTGCCGCAGTCGGTGGTGACGGGCTCCCCCGAGGCGTCGCAGGTGTGCTCGGCGAAGCTCGCCGCGCAGCGCAGCCACGACTCGGCCACGGGCTGGCATGAGACCTTGAGATTCGACACCGAGGCCACGCAGCGCGGAACGCAGCCCGCTTCATCGAAGAAGGGGCACGCGGCTCGCGCCTGCCGCCCGCAGGCAGCCTCGCACAGGATCGTCGCGCTCTCGGGCGAGCCGTCCACGCGCGCGTCCCCCGGCGAAGGCACGACATCGTCTTCGCCGAGCGAGACGTCCAGGCGCGCGAGGTCCGACGCGCCGCCGTCCGCGGCGGGCGGAGCGGCAGGGTCACCGCAGCCGACGCCCGTCAGCAGCGTGAGAACGAACGCGGAGGTGTTGCGCGCGAAGGACATCCCGCGACTCTATCGCGCCGCGCCGCGGTGAGAAGCCCCCCGCCCGCGACCCGCTCACCCCTTGCGCGAGAAGACCTCGACGACGTGCTCCTCGGTGGTCGTGGGCGAGATCACCTCGGCCTCCCGCGCGGCGATGCTCACCTCGCCCGGCGCCGCGGGCAGCGGCACCGCGAGGAGGTCGCGCATCATCGTGAGGGCGTCCCAGGGGCGGCGGTCGCGGTCCTTCGAGAGGCACTGCATCACCAGGGCGCTGAGGGCCTCGGGCACCTCGGGGCGCAGCGCGCGCAGCGGGCGAAGCGTGGCGCGCTGGATCTCCACCAGCACCGTGGTGGGCGACGACGCCGAGAAGGGCAACCGCCCCGCCAGGGTCTCGTAGAGGATCATCCCCAACGAGTAGAGATCCGCCCGCGCGTCGAGGTCGACGTCGCCCCGGGCGTGCTCCGGGGACATGTACGTCGGCGTGCCCATGACGTGCCCCGCGCGGGTGATCTTCGGCGCGCTGGGGCCGCCGTAGAGCGCCTTGGCCACGCCGAAATCCAGCACCTTCACCCGCAGCGACGGGGCCTCGACGAGGTAGAGGTTGTCGGGCTTGAGGTCCCGGTGCAGCACCCCCCGCGCGTGCGACGCGATGAGCGCGTGCAGCGTCTGCCGCGCGATCTCCACCCCCAGCGCCACGCCCAGCGGACGCTCTCGCTGCAGCCTGCGCGACACGGTCTCGCCGCGCAGGCGCTCCATCACCATGAAGGGCACCCCCCCGTCGAGCGCGCCCACGTCGTAGACCGCGACGATGTTCGGGTGCCCGAAGCTCCCCGCCACCGCGGCCTCCTGCGCGAAGCGCGCGTGCGCCGCGCGGTCGGCGGCATAGCGCGGGTGCAGCACCTTGATGGCCACCGCGCGCGCCTCGCGGGTGTCGTCGGCCTCGTAGATCACCCCCCTGCCGCCCTGCGCGAGGACCCCCTGCACGCGGTAGCGCCCCGCGAGCAGCGCGCCCGCCACGAGGGTGCCCCGCGGCGGCGT
>JBILLI010000101.1:0-15274 GCA_044376155.1 Polyangiales bacterium | reverse complement strand
CGGCGCGACCTTCACGTCGGAGAGCAGCGCGGCCAGGGGGTTGAGGTCCACCCCGAGGCCCACGCGCCCCGCGAGGCAGGCCTCCAGCGCGGTGGTGCCGCGGCCCGAGAAGGGGTCGAGCACCACGTCACCGGGTTCGCTGAACTGCTCGATGAAGTACCGCGGCAGCCCCGCGGGAAAGCTCCCCATGTACGAGCACATGGAGTGCAGCACGTGCCCGTAGCGCCTCCCCAGGAGCTTCCACCACGGCGCCTCGAGCGCCCCCGCGGGCGCCCTGCGCCCCCCCTTGCCCACCGCGACCGACGCAAATTCCATTGGAGCTCCAGTGGGGTTCGCACACTCCCACCCCGGAGCACAAGTTTTCGTCAGACCCCTACATCGCCCCGATGGACGCGAGGAGCTTGCCCATCGACGCCATGTCGTCGGGGTTCAGGTAGGGCAGCACGTCGGCGCAGTGGGCGTTCTCGGCCGCCTGCTCGGGGGTGCGCGCGCCGGGCACCGCGCAGCTCACCAGCCCGTTGGAGAGCACGTAGCGAATCGCCGCGGCCCGCAGGGTGGTGATGTCGCCCCGCACGAGGGTGCGCAGGTCCTCGCGCTGACGAATGCGCGCGGCGATGTCGGCCGGGCCCCAGCGGTAGAGCCGGTGGTCGTCGTCGTCGAAGCGACGGCTGGCGGCCCAGGTGTCGGCGAGGAGCCCGTAGGCGAGGGGCGAGCGCGCGATGACCCCGACCTTGGCGCCCCCGAGGTAGCCCGAGATCCCGTGGAGCACCGACGGGAAATACAGGTTGTACGGGAGCACGAGGATCTCTGTGGCCTGGTCGATCGCGGCGAGGGCCTGGCCCGTGGTGCTCGCGCTCACCCCGATGGCGCGGGCCTTCCCCTCGGACTTCAGCGCCCGCAGGGTCTCCATGGCCTCGCCCTGGGTGAGCGTGCCGATCTGCGGGTTGTGCAGCACGAGGCAGTCGACGGCCTCGACCCCGAGGCGCCGGAGCGATCCCTCGCACGCCGCGCGGAGGTACTTTGCCGCGAAGCGCTTCATGGGCGGCGTGGCCGAGCGGTCGACCCCGATGCGGGTGCTCACCACGAGCTTGTCGCGCCCGCGCGAACGAATGGCGTCGCCGATCCAGCGCTCCACCGCGCCGTTGGCGTAGGCGTCGCAGGTCTCGATGAGGTTGCAGCCCTCGTCGAGGGCGACGTCGAGCGTGCGCCGCGCGAGGGGCTCGTCCACCGCGCCGTAGCCCTCCCCCGAGATGCCCCAGGTGCCGAGGCCGATCTCACCCACCTGAATGCCCGTGCCGCCGAGGCTTCGCTGTCTCATCGTCGCGGCGACCATACGAGATCGCGCGCCCCTCGCGCTACGTGCGCTCGGGCTCGGGCGTGAGGGGCACCCCGCGGTAGACCCGATCGACCTCCAGCGAACGGCCGAAGGCGCTGAGCGGCAGGGACTCTCCCTCCCCGGCTTCGCGCAGCTCCCACACGCCGTCGTCGCGGCGGGAGTACACCTCGATGCGGCGCTCGTGCTGCGACACCAGCACGTAGTCGCGCAGCGTGGCGAGCGCGCGGTACCGTCGGAACTTCCCCGTGCGGTCCCACGTCTCGGTGCTGTCGGAGAGCACCTCCACCAGCACCGTGGGGTTGAGCACGGCGTTGCGGTCGTCGGGGTGGGTCTGCACCTCGTCGCACACCACGGCGACGTCGGGGTAGCTCGCGAAGCGAATGCGCTCGGGACGGATCTTCAGGTCCGACGTGTGCACGCCGCAGGGGTCGTCGCCGATGACCCGCGCGAGCTCGACGATCATCTGCGCAGAGAGGCGGCTGTGGGCGGGCGTGCCGCCTGCCATCGCGTAGGCCACCCCGTCGACCCACTCGTGCTTCAGGCCGGTGGTGCGCTCCAGGGCGAGGTATTCCTCGTAGGTGAGCTCGAGGCGCGGGGCCGCGTCGCCAGACATGGCGCGAGTCTGCCACAACCCTTTCGGCGGGCGGTACGTCCCCCCCTTTCGCATCGCGCGGGCTTCGCATAGGTTCCGCGCCCCCGATGAACGTCCTGGTCGCGCATCATGGTCACTGCTTCGACGGCGCCGCCAGCGCCGCGGTCTTCACCCGCTTCCTGCGCGAGACGCAGCCCGGCGCGTGGACCGCGACGGTGGAGTACCTCGGCCTGGGCTACGACCCCGGCGCGCCGTCGCCCGCGACGAAGCTCAAAGACGGCGCGGTGAACGCCATCCTCGATTTTCGCTACGCCATCTCCGACAAGCTCTCGTGGTACTTCGACCACCACGTCAGCGCGTTTCAAGAGCCCGGCAGCGAGCTGCACTTCCGCGCAGATACCTCGGGGCAGAAGTTCCACGACGGGGCCTACGGGTCGTGCACGAAGTTCATCGTGGACGTTGCCCGCGAGCGCTTCGGGTGGTCCGCGCCGGACCTCGATGAGCTGGTGAACTGGTCCGACGTGATCGACGCCGCGCGCTTCGGCAGCGCCGACGAGGCGTGCTCGTTCAGCCCCGCCCACATGCAGATCGCCGCGGTGGTGCAGGAGCAGGGCGACGACGAGCTCTGCCGCGAGCTCATCCCCCTGCTCACCTCCCGCACGCTGAGCGAGATCGCCGCGATGCCCATCGTCGCCGGCCGCCTCGCCCCCATCCGCGCGCGCCACGAGGCCCTCGCGAAGCGCATGGCGCAGCAGGGGGAGCAGCGCGGCAGCGTGGCCTGGTTCGACCTCTCCGAGGCGCCCGTCGAGGCCGTGGCCAAGTTCGTGGGCTACCAGCTCTTCCCCACCGCGATGTACTCCGTGGTGCTCGCGCGCACCGCGAAGAAGGTGAAGATCTCCGTGGGCTTCAACCCCTGGTCGCGGCGCTCGCGCACCCACGACATCGCGAAGCTCTGCGAGCGCTACGGCGGCGGCGGGCACCCCGTGGTCGGCGCCGTGAGCTTCGCCCCGCAGGACTTCGTCAAGGCGCAGGCCGCCTGTGAAGACATCATCCGTTCATTGAACTCGTAAGAGGGTCTCACGCCATGAGCAGGATCTATCGCACGCTCCCCCCCGTCGGCACCCGCCTCGGCATCGCGTTCAGCGGCGGCCTCGACACCCGCTGCGCCGTCGCGTGGCTCACCCGCAACGGGATGCAGGTCCACGCCTACACCGCCGACCTCGCGCAACCCGACGAGGACAACCCCTCCGACATCCCCCCCGTCGCCCTGCGCCACGGCGCGGTGGCCGCGCGGCTCCTCGACTGCCGCGACGCCATGGTGCGCGAGGGCATCACGGCGATCCAGTGCGGCGCGTTTCACCTCTCGGTGGGCGGCAAGAAGTATTTCAACACCACGCCCCTCGGCCGCGCGGTGACCTCCCTCGCCATCGTGCGCGCCATGCGCGAAGACGGCGTGCACGTGTTCGGTGACGGGTCGACCCACAAGGGCAACGACATCCAGCGGTTCTACCGCTACGGCATCCTCGCCGACCCGGCGCTGAAGATCTACAAGCCCTGGCTCGACCCGAAGTTCGTGGGCGAGCTCGGCGGGCGCAAGGAGATGAGCGAGTACCTCGTCGCCCACAGCCTGCCCTATCACATGGGCACCGAGAAGGCGTACAGCACCGACGCCAACGTCCTCGGCGCCACCCACGAGGCCAAGGACCTCGAGCACCTCGACCAGTCCATGAAGATCGTGAAGCCCATCATGGGCGTCTCGTTCTGGGATACGGCCGTGGAGATCGCCCCCGAGAAGGTCTCCATCACCTTCGAGCGCGGCGTGCCCGTGGCGATCAACGGCGAGCGCTTCGCGTCGCTCTTCGACCTCTTCGTGATGTGCAACCGCATCGGCGGCCGTCACGGCCTCGGGATGTGTGACCAGATCGAGAACCGGGTCATCGAGGCGAAGTCCCGCGGGGTGTACGAGGCGCCGGGCATGGCGCTGCTGCACATCGTGTACGAGCGCCTGCTCTCGTCGATCCACAACGAGAACACCCTCGACCTGTACTTCACCCTGGGCCGTCGCCTCGGGCGCATTCTCTACGAGGGCAAGTGGTTCGACCCCGAGGCGAACCTCTTGAAAGACGGCCTCACCCGCTGGATCGCGCCCTCCATCAGCGGCGAGGTCACCCTCGAGCTGCGCCGCGGGGACGACTACACCATTCTCAACACCCAGGCGCCGTACATGGCCTACGCGCCCGACAAGCTCTCGATGGAGAAGGTCGACACGGCCTTCACGCAAGAGGACCGCATCGGCGCGCTGGAGGTGCAGAACCTCTCCATCACCGACTCGCGCGCGCTGCTGCTGCACCACCTCCGCGCGGTGGGGCTCAACGGCCCCGAGGGGGGTCCCCTGCGCGAGCTGGTGTCGGGCGAGGAGTGAGGGTCAGCGTCGCGCGAACATCACCCCGGTGAGCGCGACGCCCACGCCCAGCACCACGGCGCGCACGGTCTGCTGACCGAGCCGCCGCGCCACGCCCGCCCCGAGGTATCCCCCCGCGATGGCGCCCGCCGCGGTCATCACCGAGGCCGTGGCGTCGACGTGCCCCGCCCGTAGAAACGCCCCCGTGGCGCAGAGGTTGATCGTCCCCGCGGCGAGGCTCTTGAGCGCGTTGGCGCGGTGGATGTCGCGCTCCCCGGCGATGCCCAGCGCGGCGAGCATGAGGATCCCGATGCCCGCGCCGAAGAACCCGCCGTAGAGGGCCACGAGGAGCTGAAAGCCCGCGACGAGGAGGAGCCTCCCCCGGGTCATGGGCGCGTCGGCGCCGTGGCGCGCGAGCCATTTCGCGAGGGGAACCTGCGCGGCGAAGAGCCCCGTGGCGAGGAGGATCAGCCAGGGCACGCTGGCGGCGAAGCGCTTGTCTCCCAGGCGCATCGCGAAGAGCGCGCCGAGCACGCCGCCCACGACGCTGGGCACGGCCATGGCGATGACCCGGTCGCGGGTGCCCGCGAGGTCGCGGCGGTAGCCGTAGAGCGACGCGAGGGAGCCGGGCATGAGGGAGACGCTGCAGGTGCCGTTGGCGTCGAGGGGCGAGAGGCCCGCGGCGAGCAGCGCGGGGAACACCACCAGCGAGCCTCCGCCCGCGACGCTGTTGACGGTGCCGGCGACGAAGCCCGCGACGAGCAGGGGGAACGCGGCCGTCGGCGAGGCGTGCATGGGCGCGCAGATGCCCACGATCCACGGCGCGGCGCAACTGCGGGCGCTCAGCCGCCGTGTTGCACGTTGCGGCAGGCCGCGGGGTCGGAGCAGGGCTGGTAGCGCCGCACGAACACGGCGTCGATGTCGACGCGCTCGTTGGAGAGGTTGCGAATGCGGAGGTAACGCGCCGCGCGCAGGCGCACGTGATCGATGTCGCAGGTGTGCGCCACGTGGGCCTCGCCCTCGACGAGCTCGGTCCAGTTGGGGTCGTTGCCGTCGCGGTGGGCGTAGCTCACGTCGACCTCGTAGCGCTGCTCGGCGCGGTCGTGGGCGTGCACGTCGACCTCGACGTCGGCCACCTCGGGGTGGCCGTCGGCCACGAACTCGTAGCCCTCGGGGGCGACGAAGGTGATCGTGTCGTTCATCCCGTTGAGGGAGAAAAAACGGCCGTCCTGCCGCTCGAGCTGCCCGAGGTGCGGCACCGCGCGGCCGCCCACGCGGGCGTAGTGGAAGCGCAGCACCTCGCGAAAGGTCGGGTCATGCGACGCGGGATCCACCGTGGGCACCGTCGCCGCGCGCGCCGCCTGCGAGTTCGACGCGGGCGCCGCGGGGAGCGGCGCAGCGGGCAGCGGCGCAGCGGGCACCGTCGTCGTCGGCGGCGCGCTGACCACGGCGGGCGCGGGCTGCGCGCGGTTCACGTACAGCCCGAGGCCGAAGGCGCCCATGAGCACCAACGCGAGGAGCACGCCGCCCGCGAGGAACAGCCATTCGCGCGACCGCGGCGCCTGAGAGGGATGATGGGAGTGCATGAGCGTGCTCACCTCGGTGTGCGCGGGTCCGGCGAGCAGCAGCAGCAGCTCGCCGATGCTTCTGGGACGTCGTTGGGGGTCAGGGTCGAGCGCCCGGGCGAGGGCGTCGGCGACGTGGGGTGGCACGGCCGTCACCGCGGGGAAGGGGAGTCTCGCGCCGAGGTGCACCGGCAGCCACGAGTGCATCCCCTGAGCGCTCGACGGCCGCGCCATGGCAAAGGGCAGCCGCCCGGTGATCATCTCCACGGTGAGCACCGCGAGCGCATAGACGTCACAGCGGGCGTCGACGGCCTCGCCGCGGATCTGCTCGGGCGCCATGTACGCCGGCGTGCCCGCGAGCACCCCTGACTCGGTCATCGCGCCGCGCTGCCCCTGGACCTTCGCGATGCCAAGATCGAGGAGCTTCACCGCGCCGTCGTTGGCGATCATCACGTTCTCGGGCTTCACGTCCCGGTGCAGCACCCCGACGTCGTGGAGGGTCTTGAGGGCGCGCCCCACCTGCTCGGCGACCTGCAGCGCCCGCCCCAGCGGCAGCCCGTCGGGCGCGCGGGTGAAGAGATCCCGAAGGGTCATGCCCTGCACGAGCTCCATCACCACGAAGATGTGCCCCGCGTCGGTGCGGCCGGCCTCGTAGAAGGCCGCGAGGTGCGGCGAGTTTAGCCGCGCCATGAGGTTGATCTCGTGAATGAACTGCTGCGTCTCGGCGCCGCTGCGCGCGAGGTGATCGTGCAGGATCTTCACCGCCACGGGCCGCTGGGTGCGCTGTGCACCGAGCGCCACCTGCTGCTGCGCGCGGTAGACCTTGCTCATCCCACCGGCGCTGAGAAAGTCCGTGATGAGGTAACGCCCGAGGAGCAGGTGCCCGATCCAGGGATCAGCCGGCGCCTGGGAGCTTCGTGCGGAGGGGTCGTGGAGGGGATCTTGTTCGTTCACCGTCACGCCGCGCCCTTCACATCGTGGGGCGCTCGACGGAGCGTCTCCCGGAGATGTTCACCCACGTCGCTCGTATCCGACCGCGGCGCCGACCTGACAAGCGACCGCCGTCACTCTCTTTGCCGCGCCTACCCATCTGCGAAGACCTCATCGCCTTGCGCCGCGGAGAACGCGCGCTGCGCCCACCGCCCGAGGGCCGCCGGGTCTTCTTCGCTGACGATCCGCGCCGTCTGCGCGGGCGTGAGGGCGACGCCGCGGAGGGCGAGCACCTGCAGGGCGTTCTGCGCCAGGCTCGCCTGAAACCGCGCGGCGCGCTCGGCCGCCTCGTCGCGCTCCGTCTGCCGCTCGTCGACCAGGGACTGCAGCCGGGTCACGAGCTCTGACTCCGTCGGCACCATCGCGCCGTTCAAGAAGAAGCGCAGGCGGTTGCGCACCTCGAGCACCACATCGACGCCGCGCCGCTCGCGCGTCACGACCCAGCGCTCGGGCTCGTCGTCGGGGTCGACGTCCATCACCGCGAGCACGTCGGGCACGATGGCCGCCTCGCCGGGGTCGAGCACCGCGAGCTCGCTGGCGAGCAGCACCCCGCGGCCCGCGCGGCGAACGTGCGCGTCGAGGTCGCCGGCGATCCCGGTCTTTCTCTTCGAGTGCCTGACGCCCTCGGACATCGCCTCGCGGTGCTCGTCGAACACCGCCTCGATGGCGTCCATCACGCGGTCCTGCGCGGCCTCGTCGAGCCGCGCCCAGACCTCGGCGGCGGGCATACGAATGCGCGGGGCGTCCCAGACGCGGTGGGCGAGGGGCGCGCTGACGGTCATCACCGCCATCGTACAACGGGCGCGTGCGGGAGGCGCCGTTGTCCCCCATCGCGATTGAACAGCCCAGCCGTTGCGACTACGCTGACACGCCCATGACCCTCTCCCGCTTGTTCCTCGGCGCGACCTTGCTCGTCGCGGCCTGCTCTTCGTCGAGCACCACCACCCCGGCCACCAGCACCACGCCCGCCACCGCCGCCGCGTCCTCGGGGGGGATGGTCGAGACCGCGCCGCCGGCGACGACCCCCGCGGCCACGCCCACGCCCACCGAGACCGCCCCGGCGACCCCGGCGGCCACGCCCGCCCCGGCGACCCCGGCGGCCACGCCCGCCCCGGCGACCCCGGCGGCCACACCCGCCCCGGCGACCCCGGCGGCCCCCGCGGCCACGGGGGGTGACGCCGCGCGCGGGCGCACGGCCTTCGCGCGCGTCTGCGGCCGCTGCCACGAAGACGGCGAGAGCGACGGCCCCGCCCCCAACCGCAACCTCGAAGAGGCCCGCATGCGCACCATCGTGCGGCAGGGCTCGGGGCGCATGCGCGCGATCCCCACGTCGCGCCTGAGCGACGCCGACCTCGACGCGGTCATCGCGTTCCTGCGCACCACCCACGCCGTGCGCTGATCACCCTTCGAGCTTCACCAGCCCCTGCGCGAGCACGGCCAGCGCCGAGACCGCGAGCGCCGTGGCCACCGGCACCAACGACGACCCCGCGGTGAACAGCAGGGTCACCGCCAGCGCCGGGAGCTGCGGCACCGAGGTGGCCACGTAGAGCGCCTCGAAGGCCATCCTCGCCCGCGCCTCGTCGGTGCGCGCGTCGGGCGCGAGGCCCGCGAGCCGCCGTCGGTACCACCACCGCTGCACCGGCACCGCGAGCACGCCCCCCAGGGCCGTGAGGCCCGCGAGCCCCCACGCGATGGGCGTGAGCGTGGGCCCCGTGAGCGAGCGGAGGTAGCGCATGTCGGGGGTGAACAGCGCGAGGCGCAGCGCGGTCTCCACCCCCAGCGAGAGCGGCCCCGACACCGCGATCACCGGGAGGATCACCCACCTGCGCGGGAGGCTCATGCCGCGAGATTCCACGATGTGCCGCGCCCGCGCAACCGCGCTACGTGCTCGCCTTCTTCGCGGGCTTCTTCTTGAACGCCGCCGTGGGCAGCGCGCAGCCGCGGAGGTCCAGCGACGCCAGCGGCAGCGACCATTGCGCGTGGCCGTTCAGCAGCACGAGAGCGTCGCGCCGCGGATCCACCGCGAGCTCGGCGTCGCCCGAGCCCATGGTGCGCAGACGCGCCCCGGTCGGGAGCGTCGCCACGAGCCGCCACGCGCCCTCGGCCAGCGCGAAGACGCCCTCGTGCGTCGCCGCGAGCAGCGCCCCCCGCGCAGGGTCTTCGCGCAGCACGTAACACGCGGTCGGCAGCGCCGGGCCGACCTTCACCCACGCGTCGTCGCGCAGGAGGTGGAGCGCGCTGCGCGTGAGCACGTAGAGCCCTTCGCGGGTGCCGAGCCCGGCCGCGATCCCCGTCACCGGCGCGTCGGCCAGGGCGTCTGCGCGCCACTGCCCGTCGCGCACGCGGTACGCCGCGCGCGCGCGCTCGCCCTTGAAGAGCGCGAGGGTCTTCGCGGGGCCGTCCCACCCCATCGCGACGCGGTGGGCGTACATCGCGCCGGGGTCCTTCGAGGCGGCGCACACCACCTCGCTGGCGTCGCGGTCGGGCCACCACCGCACCACGCGCCCCTCGTGGTCGAGCACCCACAGCGCGCCGTCGCCCCACGCGGCGTTCACCATCAGGTCGTTCACGTAGCCCATGCCGTCCACGACCACGCGGCCCAGCGCGCGCCACCCCCCATCTTCGCGGAGGTGCACCCGGAGCGTGCCGTGGTCGAGGGACAGCAGTCCGATCTCGCTGCACAGCAAGGTGTTCGCGCGTCCCCAGGCGCGCGGCAGCGCGGGGTCGTGGGTGTCGGCCATCTCCCCCTCGCGGCCGAAGAGGGTCTCTCCGGTGAGGTCTCCGCCGCGGTCGAAGTCCTGCCCGCCGTGCGCGAAGGTGACGCGGGTGACCGGGTCCACCGCGAGCGTCACGGCGTTGCGATAGGTCGGGGTCCACACCGCGGGATGCACGGGCGCCCACCCTTCGGCGCCCAGGGCGACGAGGTCCATGCGCGCGTCGGTGACCGTGCGCAGCGCGATGAGTGCGCCGCGAAGGGGGTCCCAGGCCATGGCGTCGACGCCCTCGAAGGACACGTCGAGGGGTGACCACTCCCCCCGCGGGAGCGCGATGCGCGAGGCCTCTCCCCTGACGGTGCGCGCGATGATCTCGCGGCGCGACGGGTCCATCGCGGCGCTCACGATGTAGGGCCCGTCGCTCACCTCGACGAGCGCGTCGTCGGTGAGGCGCAGCAGCGTCGAGGCGTTGTTGTCGCTCGCGAGGATCCACACGCCCGCGCCCTCGGGGTCCTCCCAGGCCCAGGCGTGGGACGAGTACGCCGGCAGCGCGGGGTGCACGAAGCGCCGCTCTTCCTCGGGGCGCTCGGGGTCCACCACGCGCAGCACCCCGTCGGGGTCTACGAGCCCCACGCGCACGCCGCCCGCGCGCGCGTCGGTGAAGAGCAACACGGTGAAGCCCGCGGGCGCGTCGGGGCGCCCCGGGAGGAGCCTCGCGTGGATGCGTTGCCAGTGTCCGTAGCGCCAGGCCCAGAGCTCGACGCACGAATCGCTGTCGTAGCCCTGTCGATGCACGGCGAGCAGCGCGGTTTGCAGAGCCGGGTGCACACACGACGCGCGATGCATCGAGGCGGCAGGCGCGTCGCGGGTCAGGAGCGTCCAGGGGGCGGCGGTCATGGCGCGAGACTGCCTCGATGGGCGGCGCGAAGGAACCGCCTTCCCCGGCGACGCGTGGGGGGTCAGCCCAACGCGTCGCGGATCTTCGCCGCGAGCGCGGGCGCCGTCGCGTGGTCGATGCGACGCGCGGGCCAGTCGACCCCCAGCCCCTGCGCCCCGTCGGGCTTCGGGATGATGTGGAAATGCACGTGAGAGACGGCCTGGTGGGCGGGCGCGCCGTTGTTCTGCAGCACGTTGTAGTGCGCGCAGCCCGTGGCCTGCATCACCGCGCGGCACAGCCGCGGGAGCACGCGCCCGAGGGCCGCGGCGGACTCGTCGCTGAGCGCGTCGAGGGTCTCGGCGGGCTCCTTGGGGATCACCAGCGTGTGCCCCTCGCTCAGCGGCCCCACGTCGAGGAACGCGAGCACGCGGTCGTCTTCGTACACCTTGTGGCAGGGGATCTCGCCCCGGAGGATCTTCGCGAACACGGTCTCGGCCATGTGCGCAGTATCGCGCGCGGTTCAGCGCGCGTCACCCACCGGCACCAGCCTGCTGGCGAGCTCGTGGAGGTATCGCTCCCGGGCGCAGCGCGGGTCGTCGGCGCGCACACACGAGAGGTCCAGGGTGTAGGTCAGTCCCCGCTCCACCCACGTCGCGACGCGGTGCCCATCGCCCACGGTGATCAACGCCGGCACACCGCGCACGCGGTCGAGCCAGGGCACGTCTGCGGGGGGACGTCCCCGACGCGCGGGCTCCCGCGGAGGCCCCTCGCGGGAGGCGTGCACGGTGAGGGTGTGGTCCCCGCGGGCGAAGGAGATCGCCGCCCAGGAGGTCCCCGCGCGCACGTCGGCGGTGGCGAGCAGCGCGGGGTCGTCGGGCACCAACAACGGGACCACGCTCTCGTCGAGCGCGCGGCGCGCGGCGGGGCGCAGGAGCTCGCGCGGGCTCGGTCGCGGCGCGGGCGAGGCGGCCTCGGGGGTGTGTGCCGGGGCTTCGGGCGGAGAGGGTGGAGGCTCGGTGCGGCACCCGAGGAGGGCGGCGCACAGGGGGGCGAGGTTCAGCGCTTCTGCGAGGCGCGAACGGGGGGCTGGTAGGTGTCGAAGACGTAGTCCCAGAGCGGCGAGCTTACGCCGAAGCGGCTGTGCTCGTGCGCGAAGTGGTGCTGCAGGTGGTACTGCTTGAGCCACTTGCCCAGGGGGTTCGAGGGCTTGAAGTGGTGGGTGTAGTAGTGCACCCAGTCGTAGGCGACGTAGCCGATGGCCGTGCCCGCGAAGAGGTTGAACGCCACGGGCAGCGGCGCGATCAGGGTGTACATCCCGAGCATCGCGAGGCCCGGCGGCCACGACATCCAGGGCGGGGCCACGAGCCGCGTGCGGTCGTTGGGGAAGGCGTGGTGATACCCGTGCAGCAGGAAGGCCGTGAGGCGCTCCTTCTGGTTCACAGGGTTGAAGTGAAACAGGTAGCGGTGCAGGAGATACTCGGTGAGCGACCAGATCAGCCACCCCACGAGGAAGTACCCGACGGCGTAGGGCATGCCGTGGGTCTTCGAGCCCACCCACATCCCGTAGACCGCGGGCGGGCCGAACCAGAAGATGGGGGTGATGGGGTGGGCGCGCCCGAAGACGTTCTCCAGCCACCAGTTCTCCTGCACGCAGATCGACAGCGGGCGCTTGCCGTCGGGGCCGACGGGGTATCTCCCCTCGGCGGATTCCAGGCACTCTTGGGTGTAACGAATCCCCATGTGGGTCTCCTCAGGGTTTGTCCCCTACCATGGTCCGTGCGCGTCGCGCGCCTTCTGCCGCGAAACCTCTGCGCTATCGCACGCGCGGGCCACGCTCGGGCGCCACCCCGACGACGCAGCGGCCGTTGACCACCGTGGCGGCCTCGTACTTCGACGGGCACTTCGCGACGATCTCGTCCGCACGGAACACCCCGTCTTGCCCGAGCACCCCGCGCACGGTCACCCCGGCGCAGTCGCGAAAGGTGTCGGGCACGATGCCCGCGTAGGTCACCGGCAGCACCGCCTCGTTGCGGGTCACGCGAAAGCGGAACTCCCGCGTGCCCGGGCGGTGCTCAATGGACGCCGGCGCCACCAGCCCCTCGACGCGCACCGTGCGGCCCACCCAGCGCGCGCGCTCGGCGGGCTGCACCACCTCGTCGACGTACTTCGAGTACACGAACGCGCTGCCGCGCACGGTGGACCCGATCACCGCGATGAGTCCGGCCACCGCCGCGAGGCCGATCCACGGGCCGTAGTTTCGGCGTCGGCGCATCGGGGCCTTCGGCGGGGGGCGGGCGGGCGAGACGTTCACGGGGTCGTTGTCAGCCACGGTCGGTGGCGCAGGCATAGTGCTCCCGGCGGGAGATGTCCATGACGTGCGCGGCTCAGCGCGGCACGGCGACGCGGGCCAGGGACTCGGCCACGAACTCTCGCCCCGCGCGGGAGTCGGCGAGCATCACACGGTGGCCGAGAACATCCGGGGCCATCATCTGCACGTCCTCGGCGGTGACGTAGTCCCGACCGCGGAGCATCGCCCGGGCCTGCGCGGCGCGCGCGAGCAGGATGGTCGACCGCGGCGAGACCGACTGGAGGTTTCGGGGATCACCCCGGAGCACGCCGATGAGGGCCACGACGTACCGCTTGAGGTCCTCGGAGAGGTACACCAGCGGCACCGTCTGCTGCCACGTGACAAAGTCCTCGCGGTTGATGGCCGCGCGCACCTCGCCGAGGGGCGCCTCGGGCTGGAGGTGCACCGTGAGCATCTGCACTTCGGCCATCTCGTTGGGGTAGCCCATGGAGAGCATCATCATGAAGCGGTCGAGCTGCGCCGCGGGGAGGGGATAGGTGCCCTCGTGGTCCAGCGGGTTCATCGTCGCGAGCACCTGAAAGGGCGCCTCGAGACGGTGGGTCTCGCCCTCGACGGTGACCTGCCGCTCCTCCATCACCTCGAGCAGCGCGCTCTGGGTCTTGGGCGTGGCGCGGTTGATCTCGTCGGCGAGGAGGATGTTCGTGAACACCGGCCCCGGCTGGAACTCAAAGGCCTTCTTGCGCATGTCGAAGACGTTCGAGCCCGAGACGTCCATGGGCAGCAGGTCGGGGGTGAACTGAATGCGCTTGAACTGACACGCGATCGACGCCGCGAGGGTCTTGGCGAGCATGGTCTTGCCCACGCCGGGCACGTCCTTGAGCAGCACGTGGCCGCGCGCGGCCATGGCCACGAGCACCTTCGCGACCACGTCCTCCTTGCCGAGGATCACCCGCGACACGCTGTGCATCACCGCGTCGAACTGCTCGCGCACGCGGGCGATGGCGGCGCCCACCTCGTCGCGCCGGGGGGACGTCATGGGCTGGTTCATCAATGGGCTCCGTGGGGGCGCAGAAAGAACGACCGCAGCTTGCGCATGAAGCGCCGCACGTCGCTCGCGTACTGCTGGCGGTAGCGCTCGACCCACGCGTCGATGTCGTCGCGCGGGATCTGCCACGCGGCGGCGTAGCTCTCGACCACGCGCAGCTCACTCGGGTCGGCGTCGCCGTCGACGCACGCGAGCTGGGTCATGAGCTCCACCACCTCGCCGCGGCGCGCGGGCGGGATGCGACCGGCGATCTCCACCGGGCGGTGCACCACCCACTCCTCGGGGCGCAGCGGGGCCATGCCCTCGCGGCGGAGGAACCCGTCCATGAACGCGGTCTCCCGGGGGTCGGTGTCACCATCCGCCACGAGCACGCTCACCAGCGCGAGCAGGATCGCCCGGGGGTCATGCGCCCGCTCCGGCGCGAGCGACGGCCGCGGCGCGTGGGCGCTGGGGGGACGGGCCATCTGCGCGTGGGAGGCCGCGACGTTCACCGACCGCCCGCCGCCGCGTTGAAAGAGCGAGAACATCGCGTCGAAGGTGGTCTCCACGGCCTCGCCGCGGGTGATGCGCGCGTGCACGTCGTCGAGGGTGCGCCCCATGAGGTTCGCGTCGAGCCACGCGTCGAGGGTCACGCCGTCGTCGACCGCGAGGGCCGTGAGCCGCGCGCGGAGGGTCTCGCGGTCGCGCAGGTCGTGGCCGGGGGTGACCACCTCGAGGCGCGCCCGGGTGCCGCACGCGCCGCACGCGTGGGCGGCCACCTCGTCGTCGCTCAGCGGGTGGTCACACGCCGGGCAATGCCCCGAGGCGCGCGCCCGAACCCCTTGCGCCCCAGGGCCTTCGAGCAACACCGAGGACCACGCGGCCTCGCACACGCGGCACCGCGACTCGGCGGGCACGCCGAAGGCGCACGCGGGGGTGCCCGGGTCGAAGAGCTCCGTGACGGCGCCCTCCACCCGGCACGCGGCACAATCCGAGACGAGTTCGAGCTGCGGGCGCACGGACCGCTGGACCATAGCACCCGCGACCGCGGGGCGCGTGGTATCCGCGTCCCATGCGGTTCCTCCACACCATGCTGCGCGTGCGCGACCTCGACGCGGCGCTGACCTTCTTCGTCGATCACCTCGGGCTCACGGAGCTCCGACGGCGCGACGCTCCCCAGGGGCGCTTCACCCTGGTGTTCCTGGGCACGGGCGCGGCGGGCGACGGCGCCGAGGTCGAGCTCACGCACAACTGGGACGAGTCCGAGCCCTACCCCACGGGGCGTTTCTTCGGTCACCTCGCCTACGAGGTCGACGACATCTACGCGACCTGCGGGCGGCTGATGTCCGCGGGGGTGGTGATCCACCGCCCGCCGCGGGACGGGCGCATGGCCTTCGTGAAGTCCCCCGACGGGCACTCCGTGGAGCTGTTGCAGCGGGGCGAGGCGTTGCCCCCGGCGGAGCCCTG
>JBILLI010000665.1:0-4297 GCA_044376155.1 Polyangiales bacterium | reverse complement strand
GCGGCTCGGCGGCCAACGCCACCTCGGCGTCGACCTCCGCCCATGACGGACGGCGCTCCCGGAGGAACACCGTGAACGCCGGATGCCACGCCGTGCGCGTCGTGCTCATGCCCGACACGAAGCGCGCTCCGTGCCGGAAATGCCTGCCTTGAAATCACACGACAATTGCCTCGCAGGGTGGCGAAAGTGGGGTGGCGAGGGGTGGCGAAGGGGTGGCGACGTCGCCACCCCCCACGACCTGGTGGAAGAACGCGTGGGCAGCGGCCGACCGGAGCGTGAGGGGGGCGCGGTGGCGGAACGCGAGGGCGGCGGCCACACGGAGCGCGTCGAGAGGGGCGCGGTGGAAGAACGCGAGGGTTGGGGCCGCGAGGGGCGCGTGAGAGCGACGTGGTGGAAGGACCTGCGCGTTGACCTGCTGCGTGGCCTGAGGAAGGCTGCGGTGATGCGCGACGGGCCGATACCGCAGCGACGAAGCACGTACCGACTGGCCGCGGCGTTGAGCGGCGTCGTTGCCACGGGCTGCGCCGCGCGCACGTTGCCTCCGCCCGAGGTCCCCGAGTCGAGACTCGCGGGAGAGTCCCCGCCGCTCCCGCCCGACGTCGCGGGCTTCGGGCGCGTCGTGCTGGAGGTCGACGAGGGCACCGCGGAGGTGAGTGAGGTCGTGGCGAACGGGCGAGAGGCCCGCGACGATCAGGGCGCCCCTGCGGCCGTCGGCCGCGAGCCCGCGCATCCCCTCTGCACCACGCCCTGTGTGGTGACGCTCCTGCGCGGCGAGCACACGCTCCGCTTCCGCTCGTTGGTCGACGCCGAGAACGCGAGCCTGGGCACCGTGGCGGCGTTGGCGTGGCCGACGGCCTACCGCCACGCCCTCGGCATCGACGCCCCCCGCGCCGGCGCGCGCGTCGCGGGCTGGATCGCGACCTCCGTGGGCATCACCGCGGCGCTGCTGGGCCTGCTCGCAGGCGTGCTCCCGCGCGCCACGGACAGCTCCCACGAGGCGGCGAACATCGCGACGTGGGGGCTCTCCCTCGGCGGCGTCGCGGCGCTGGGGGTGGGTGTCGGTCTCCTCGTGGGCCTCCCGGCCACGTCTCAACCGGGCAGCGGGGTGCAGTTCCCGCTGTCGCCCTCGACGACCGCGCTGCGGTGACCCGCGCCCGCGCGGCGGCGTGCGGGGGGGCGACGACTGCGATACCCTCAACGCGTGGCTGTCGCGCGCGAGGTGGAGACCCTTCACGGCCGCATGGCCGACTTCGTCGCGCCGCTGCGCGAGGCGCCCGGCGGGTGGGCGCTCCACGAGCTCGAGACCGAGCAGGGCGTGCGGCTGCTCTTTCGACGCGCCGACGGCGCGGCGTTGAACGTCGAGCTCGAGGCCGCCGACCCCACGCGCCCCTGCTATGCGACGACGCGGCGGTTCAACGTCTACTTCACCCTCCGCGATCACCAGCGGCGCGACCTCGACGCGCACGAGCGCAGCCTCGTCGACCACGTCGTGGCCGTGCTGCGGCGGCGCGAGCAGAGCCTCCCGGTCTTCGGCGAGGCGCCCGCCAGCAAGCGCGTGCTGGTGCGCGAGATCGAGAAGGGCCACGTGCTCTTCGCCGAAGACACCCCCCGCGCGTATTACCTGAACCCCTACGTCGGCTGCGTGCTCGGGTGCCGCTACTGCTACGCGATCCACCGCGCCGACTTCAGCCGGTCGCTCGAGGGCGCGCCGCGGGCCGAGTGGGGGCGCTGGGTCGACGTGAAGACGAACGCGCCCGAGGTCCTCGCGCGCGAGCTCCGCGAGGTCGAGCCGGGCACCGTGCGCATGAGCCCGATCGTCACCGACCCATACCAGCCGATCGAGCGTCGATACCGCGTCACGCGGCGCTGCCTGGAGGTCATTCAGCCGACCGCGTTCACCCCCGTCGTGCTGAGCCGCGCCTCGCTCGTGCTCGACGATCTCGCGCTCCTCACGAGGTGCCACGGCGCCATCGTCGGCATGAGCGTGCCTACCGACGACGACCGCGTGCGCGCCGAGTTCGAGCCGGGCACCGAGTCGATCGAGGCGCGGGTCAACACGCTGCGGGCGCTGCGCGAGGCGGGCCTCACGACCTTCGCGATCCTTCAGCCGATGCTGCCGCTGGACCCCGCCCGCCTCGTCGACCTGCTCGCGCCGTGGGCGCAGGCCGTGCGGATCGGCCCGCTCTTCGAGAAGCACCGCATCGCCGACAGCTTCACCCGCCTCGGGCGCGAAGACGCGCTCGACCCGCAGTGGGAGCGCGACACCTTCGAGGATCTGCGCGCGCGCTTCGAGGCGCGCGGGGTCCCGGTGAACCCGACGACGCCGCCCTGGAGCTCGTTCCTCTGACGGGCCCCTCCCCCGTCAACGCGCGCACGTCCGCGAGGCGCCCCTCAGGGCGGCGCGGACCACGGCGCCAGCCCCGTCGCGGGCGGCGCGGGGTGCGGCGTGCGCAGCGCCCGGGGGAGCGCGAGGGCGTCCCAGAGCCAGCGGTTGTACGACTCCACCGCGTTCGTCACCCGGGGCTCCGCCGCGCCGGCGATGAGGGTGCCCACGACAACCATCGCCAACCCCGTGACCGAGGTCAGCAAGGGCACGAAGGGAGACACCGTGTCGCGCGAGCCGTCGGAGAACGACAGCGGGAGCAGCGCCGCGCCGCCCAGCGCCAGGGCCGTTCCGCCCCCGAGGAGCCCCCACCCGATGGCCGACTGCTGATCGCGATCGGCCAGGATCTGCGACGCCTCGGGGGAGTTCTCCAGCAGCGAGCGCGCCGCGCGCAGCTCACGGTCCGCGGGCTCGTCGCCCACCTGCACGCGCCACGAGCGCCAGAGGCTCGCGCGGATCGTCGCCGACCCCGCCTGGTACGCCGCCACGCGCAGCTCCAGCGGCGCGTTCGGGGCGGGGAGATGCAACACCTCGCGCTGCACCCCCGCGCACGACGTCGTCAACAGCAGCCACAGACCCAGCGCGCGCGCGAGCTTCACCCTCTCACCTCCAGCGGTAGGCCGCGATGCCCACGCGCTGCCCCCGCCGCGGGCGAAACCCGCTGCCGCGGAACACGATGGACTGCGCGGTGGCGTCGAAATCAAATCCGTTGGCGCGCGACCGCGGCACCGCGCGGCCGTCGACCTGCGCCTGCACCGACGACGCGATGGCCGGCTGCCCCAGCGCGAACTCGCTCGCCGCGCCCGCCACCGTGTCGACGATGCCCGAGAGCGCCAGCGCGATCTCGACCTCGCTGGACGACGCCAGCGGGAGATACCCCCCGCCGTTGGCCGT
The DNA here is from genome assembly GCA_044376155.1 of Polyangiales bacterium. Lineage (GTDB taxonomy): Bacteria > Myxococcota_A > Polyangia > Polyangiales > JAWKRB01. The sequence goes on along the minus strand of JBILLI010000665.1, from coordinate 1,020 downwards.
CACCACGCACGGCACGAAGTTCGAGACCGTGGGGCACGGCGCGCGCTCGAACACGTTCACCATCCCGAAGGTCAGAAAGCCCTCGTCGCGGAACCACCGGGCCACCCGCTCCGCCCGCTGCGGAAAGGTCTGCCCCCACTCCGTCGGCGCGCGCGCGAAGAACCGCGAGTCGTCGTTGTTGCCCGTCTCGTCGGTGACAAAGAAGGCCACCCGCTGCGCGTCGTCGCGAAACGTGCGCGCGCCCGCGGGATCGGCAGGTCGCCGGGCCATCGCGCGGGTGGTGACGATCGCCGCCGCGAGAGGCTCCTCGGTGCCGCCCGGGAGGGGATAGGGGGCGTCGCGGTCGGCGCCCTCGCTGCGGTACCGACGGAAGGTCACGTTGTACGCGAGACGTCGCGGGCCCTCGGGGTCGTCCCCGCGGATCCACGTGAAGCCCGGGTCGTCGAGGTCGGGACCGTTCACGTCGCTGCCGGCCTGGACCACCCCCACGCGCAGGTCCACCCCCGCGTTGTTCATCTCTTGAAAGAAGCGCTGCGCGGCGTCGCCGAGGCGCTCCTGGTCGTCGTCCATGGAGCCCGACGTGTCGACGAGCCACAGGAAGTCGGCCCGCACGGTGCGTGTCGCCACGAGCTCGGTGCACACCACGTCGAGGTTCGCGCCGCGGCGCCCGAGGCCTGATCCGTCGGTGAAATCCGCGATGCGCGCGCCCGCACCGCTGGCGGGATCCCCCGCGCGAGACGCCTCGGCCGCGGCGAAGAGCACCACCGCCGCGCCGCTCGTGGGGTCGATGGCGGTGGAGACCTCGAAGGTGAACTGCGTGCCGCGCGGGAAGGCCAGCGCGCCGCGACCGGGGTCCGCCGCGGTGAGCTCGAAGGCCACGCGGTCGCGCAGCACCAGGGCCGTGGTGCTCGCGGTGGCGGTCACGCGAAAGGTCGACCGACGCACCGTACCCACCGCGCCCGAGCGCAGCGTGCGGCCCACGAGCACCGGGGTGGCGCCCACGCTGCTCGCGACGATGCG
>JBILLI010001028.1:0-4302 GCA_044376155.1 Polyangiales bacterium | reverse complement strand
TCTCGCGCAGGCGCCGGCACTCCAGCACCGCGCGCTCGTTCTGCGCCACGGTGACGCCCTTGTTGTAGAGGTCCAGCTCGCGCTGCGAGAGGCTCTCGATGCCCACGAGGAACAGCAGGATGCGGTGCCCGAAGCGCCCCGCGGTCTGCAGCGCACGCTCCATCACGGGCATCGCCCCGAGCAGCCAGTCGGCGCGCGTCTCGATGAGGATCGACACCGGCCGCTTCGTGCGCTCCCCCACGCGCTCGAGGAAGGCCACGAGGTAGGGGAAGGGGTTCTGGTCGTTGACCTGGATCTCCGCCACGTCGGGCTGCGTCGCGAGGATGTTGTCCACCTGCGTGAGCACCGACTGCAGGGTCTCGCCCGCGGGGCGTCTCCCGATGCCCCCCGACGCGCAGAAGCTGCACCCCCGCAGCACCACGCGGTCGTCGGGGAAGGGCACGTCGCGGAACAGCGGGTTCTCCCGCACGTCGGCGCTGTACGCGCAGCCCGGGCTGCCGTGCACCACCGCGGGGCGCGGGGGGCGCTTGCCCACGGTCACCCGCACGAGGTTGGCGATGTGGTGGGTGTGGGCGTTCTTCTCCGTGGGCGCGAGCGCGAACGCCGCGGGGTCCACCGGGCGCCCCTCGCCCGCGGCCGCGGCGATGGCCACGAGGGTCTCCACCTGTCTGAGCTCCAGCGCGTGGTCGGTGCCCTCGAAGGCCACGCGCGCGTCGCCGAAGTACACCCACACCACCCCGGGGAGCCGTTGCCGGAGGTGACGAAACACCTCCGCGCTCCAGAGCCGCGCGTAGACGCACACCCCGAAGTCCCCGCGGACCTTCTCCACCAGCGCGTCGAGGACCGAGAGGTCAGCGGCGTCGGCGGCGTCAATGGCGGGGAGCGTGGTCTCGAAGATCACGCTCTTCACCCCGCGCGCGTCGAGCTGCGACGAGAGCGCCGGGAGGTTGTCGTCGTGGATGTAGTTCCGCTCCTGGTCGACCTGGAACAGCAAGATCGCCACCGCGGCGTGCATGGGCCCATTCGTAGCGCGGTCTGCACCGCGCCGGGAGAGTCCGTGTCCGTCGGCAACTGCGTTACGCTCGGGCCGCGGTGCAGACGTGAGCCCCCTCTCCGTGGCCTTCGTGCTCGCCTACGGTGAGCCCCGCGAGGGATTCTTCCCCGACACCCTGCTCGCCCTGCTCGGCGCCGTCGCCCGCGACGAGGGGCACCGCGCGGCGCTGCTGCGCGCCTACTACGACGGCCGAGACCCGCAGCGCGACGACGACGTCGCCCGCCGCGTCACCGCCTGGCTCACCGAGCGCGAGGCCTCCGTGGTGGTCCTCGACCGCGTGGTGCGCCCCGAGGTGCTCCGCGAGTACGCCCACGCCGCCCCGGGATGCGTGGTGGTCTACGTCACCCGCGGAGAGTCCTTCGACCCCGTCGACGGGGTCGACCTCGTGCTCGGCGCCCTCCCCGGCATGGTCCGCCAGGGCACCACCCGCCGGACCCCCTCCCACCACGACCTCGCCGCCGCCTTCGCCGAGCTCCTGCGGGCGCTCCAGCACGGGCGCGACCCCTTGTCCGTGCCCGGCGTCTCGCGCCTCGACGGCGACGCGCTGGTGCAGGGCCCGCCGCTGCCGCGCGCGACGGCGCGGCGACCCTTCGACGCCCTCACCACCCAGAGCGTGATCGCCCCTGGAGACGCACCGAAGTCCTTGCGCCGCACGCTCTTCGGCAACGTCGGCTGCCCCTTCGCCGACGACCCGATGCGCCTCCCGCTGTACCAGGGCCTCACGCTGCCCGCGGGGTCCGCGGTCTCGCGGCTGGGCTGCGCCTTCTGCGAGCTCGGCGGCGACTACGAGAAACGCCCCGACGCCGAGGTCATCGCCGAGACCCTGGAGCAGGCGCGCTTCTGGGCCGAGCGCGACCCGACCGTCGAGGAGCTCGTGCTGAGCGACCAGCACCCGCTGCGCTACCTCCCCGCCCTGCTGCGCGCCGCGCACCGCGAGGGCGTGCGGCCGCTGCGCTGGCTCTTCGCCGCCCGGGTCGACACCTTCGTGCGCGAGCGGGCGCGCGTCGAGGCCGCCATCGAGGCCGCGCGCGAGACCGGGCACCGCGTCGAGCTGTACCTCTCGGGCTTCGAGGCGTTCTCTGACCCGGAGCTGCGTCGGTACAACAAGGGCGTCTCGGTGCAGGAGCAGCGCCTGGCCATCGCGGCCATGCGCGACCTCGCCCAGCAGCACCCCGAGGCCTTCTCGTACAACCGCGCCCGCGGCCACAGCCTCATCCTCTGGAACCCGTGGACCACCCCCGAGGACCTCGCCGCGAGCGCCGCGGTGCTGCGCGAGCAGGGGCTCGCGGAGATGTTCCATGAGCCCGCGCGCAACCGCCTGCGGCTCTACGAGGACCTCCCGATTTACTACGCCGCGCGGCGCGACGGCGCCCTGCGCGACGACTGGGAGTCCGGCGACGACGGCGCCGGGGCCCGCAAGGGATACAACCCCGAGCGACCGTGGCGCTTCCTCGACCCGCGCACCCGCCGCGCCCATGACCTCACCCGCTGGCTCCGCGAGGAGCTCGGCGTCGACACCGCCCTCGCGCAGCTCACCGCCGCCGCGGACCTCGCCCGCACCCAGCCCGACACCCCCCTCGCGGACCTCCGCGCGGGCCTCCACGCCCTGCGCGACGCCCTCGACGCCCTGCTCCGCGAGCGACCGCCGGGCGCCCCGCCGCGCGGGCGGTCCGTGCGCGCCAGCGCCGCCCGGGTCTCGGGCCCGTGCAACAACCGCTGCCACGGCTGCGCCCAGGGAGACACCTGGCGCCCGCCGCACCGCGAGGCCCTCCTCGCCCGCGTCGACGAAGCCCGCGCCCACCCGGGACCGGTGCTGCTCGTGGGCCGCGAACCGACCCTGCACCCCGCCTTCCTCGACGCCATCACCCGCGCCCACGGCGAGGACCGCCGCGCCGTCGCGGTGGTCACCAACGGGCGCCGCTTCGCCTACCCCGCCTTCGCCCGCGCCGCCGCCCACGCGGGGCTCCGCGCCGCCAGCGTGAAGCTCTTCGGCGTCACCACCGACACCGCCGACGCCGTGAGCGACGCCCCGGGCGCGTTCGTCCAGGCCGTCGCCGGCGTGCGCGCCCTGCGCGACCACGGCGGATGCGCCCTGGAGCTGCGACCCTGCGCCTACGCCCAGAACCTCGACGAACTCCCCCGCGCCGCCGACCTCGCCCGTCACCTCGGCGCCCCGCGGCTGCGACTGGACGTCGCCCTCGACGCCGTCGGCCTCGCCCACCTGCACCGCGCCGCGCGCGCCGTCGACGACCTCGCCCGACGCTGCGCCGCCCTCGACGTCACCCTCGACACCCACCCCCTCGGGGGCGGCACCACCGCCGACACCTGGATCCCGCTGTAACGTACAGAGTCTGTAAGTCTGTAAGTTACAGACTCTGTGCCGGGACAGGGGTGAACTCGTCCCAGCCGCGGCGGCGGAGGTAGTTGCGCCAGACGCCCTCGCAGCCCTCGTCGTACCGGCAGCGCCGACACTCGTCGCGCTTGCTCCGGGCGGACTGGTCGAGGTCTTCGCGGGTGAGCACGACGAGGCGGCGCCCGTGGCTCTCCTCGGCGCGCTCCGCGAGGTTCACCCCGTCGAGGATGGCGTTCTCCTCGACATCGTAGTGCCGGTGGCGCTCGACGAAGCCGCGGTTGAAGTCGGGGATCCCCTCGGTCACGCAGCGCGGGATGTCGACGAGAAAGGCCATCACCCGCGGCTCCCGGGCCTGCGCGAGAAAGGCCCGAAAGCGCTCCGCGATCTCGGGGTAGGGCGGAAAGATCTGCTCGAAGAACGTGTCGGCGCGGCCGTTGGCCTGCATCACGTTGAACACCACGTGGTCCACGCCGCGCTCGCGCAAGAAGCCGTAGATCTCCGCGAGGTGGGGCAGGTTTCGGTCGGTGAGCACCGTGGACGTGTGCAGCTCGACCCCGAAGCGCTTGAGCCGCGCCACGACCTCGATGCCCGCGACGGTCTGCTCGAAGCTGTCCGGCGTGCGCGTGAGCCCCTCGTGGAGCTTCTTCGTGTGCCCGTGCACGGACACGTAGAAGCGGTTCATCCCCGCCTTCACGAGCGCGGCGGCGTAGGGCAGGTGCCCCAGGCGACGACCGTTGGTCATCACGCTGATGCGCCCGTACCCGAGCTCCCGGGACCAGGCGACGAAGTCCATGAGCTCCGGCCGCGTGGTGGGCTCCCCCGACGTGAAGCACACCTCCTCCGCGCCGCGGTGCCGCTCGAGGATCCAGCGCACGCGCTCCCGCGTCATCGCGGA
>JBILLI010000981.1:0-2648 GCA_044376155.1 Polyangiales bacterium | reverse complement strand
AGGCCCGAGGGCCCCGTCAAGCAGACGTGCGCCGTCGCGTCGCCGCGGCGTCTTCGCGGATCATCGCGCGCAGGGCCGCGGCCGCGGGGCTCAGCCGGTCGGCGCCGCGGTGCACCAGGCGCAGCGTGCGGGTCACGGGCAGACGTCGGTCGTCGACGAGCGCGAGGCGGCCCGCGGCGAGGTCGTTCTCCACCGCGGTGCGGCTGAGGAGCGCCACGCCCAGGCCCGCGCGCACGTGGCCCTTCACCGTCGCGATGCTGGAGAGCTCCATCGCGATCTCGGCGCGGGGAAAGAGCCGGTCGACGTGCTCGCGGGTGCTCGCGCCGCGGGGAAAGGTCACCAACGGCGCGCCCACGGGATCAACCCCGGGCTTCACCACCAGCACCAGCGCGTCGTCGCGCCAGCGCTCGCCCACGGTGCCGCCGGTCACCACCCCGAGGTCGATGGCGCCCTCGTGGAGCGCGTCGAAGACCTCGGCCGAGGTGAGCTCGCGGAGCTTGATCCCCACCGCGGGGAAGCGCTCGCGGTACCGCTTCAGGATCGCCGGGAGGTAGTACGTGCACACCGTCGCGCCCGCGCCCACGCGCACCTCCCCCGCGCGCAGCCCCGCGACCTCCGACACCGCGCGGCGGGCGTTCTCCAGCGCGCCGAGCACCTCCCGGGCCCGCGGAACCAGCGCCTCCCCCGCGGCGGTGAGCGACGACCCGTGGCGGTCGCGGTGCAGCAGCCGCGCGCCGAGGGCGGCCTCCAGCCGCGCGATGGACGCGCTCAGCGACGGCTGCGTGAGGTGCGCGCGCCGCGCGGCCTCGGTGAAGGTGCCGTGCTCCACCACGAGCAGAAAGTGCCGCAGCTCGTCGACCATTCACGAAGGCTATCACCACGGTCGAGAGAATCGATTGGATCGATGCACCCCGAGACCCCACGGTTGGGGTCATGCACTCGCCCACGGTCACCGCGATGGTCCTGCTGCTCGGGGTGCTCTCGGGGGCGCTGACGACGCTCGCGGGCCTCGGCGGCGGTATGCTGCTGCTCCTCGCCATCGCCCTGCTGACCTCGCCACAGACGGCCCTGGCGGTGACGGCCCCGGCGCTGCTGCTGTCGAACCTGCACCGCGCGTGGGTCTACCGAGAACACATCGCGCGGCCCGTGGCCGTGCCCTTCGCGCTGGGCGCGCTGCCCGGGAGCGTGCTCGGCGCCCTCGCGCTCACCGCCCTGCCCGGGTGGTTGGTGCAGGCGCTCATGGTCACGATGACCCTCCTCGCCCTCGCGCGGAGCACGGGCCGCCTGCGCTGGAAGCCCCGGGCGTCGCAGGTGGTGCCCGCGGGCTTCGGCATCGGGATGCTCGCGGCGACCTCGGGGGGCGCGGGGCTGCTCGCGGCGCCGCTGCTCATGGCCGCGGGACTCACCGCGGAGCCCTACATCGCGACGGTGGCGTGCGGCGCGGTGGCGATGCACGTGGGGCGGGTGCTGGGATACGGGGCGACGGGGCTGCTCGACGGTCGCACGCTGGCGCTCTCCGCGGCGATCACCGCCGCGCTGCTGGTGGGCAACGCGCTGGGGGTGCGAGTGCGTCGGTGGATCCCGCAGGGGTCGAGCGCGCGCATCGAGCTCGCGGCGCTGACGGTGTCAGTGGGTCTCGCGCTGGCCGGGGTCACGCGCTGAGGCCCCGGCGGCGCGTCATCGCCCGTTCGCGTCGTCGAGGGAGAGGTCGGTGAGCGACGCGGGCAGGAGCAGGGGCGTATCGCCGCGCTCCCGCAGTCGTCGCAGCACCCGCTTGTCGGTGGCGAGGTCGAGCGAGAGCCGCGGCGTGGCGGTGACGCCGTGTGAGACACGCAGGTGCAGCGACGGCGCCTCGGGCGACGCGGTCATCACGCGTTCGGGGTGGGCGTGCGCACGCGCGCCGTGCTCGCCGTGGAGGTGGGCCGAGGCCCCGTCCGAGGGCAGCGGGGTGGGCGAGGCGCGCCCGCCCAGGAGTTCGCCGTGCGCACAGCCGAACAACGTGACCGCGAGCAGCACAGGACGCATGGGACCTCCGCCGGGATGTGATGGGATTGGACGCGGAGGTTACGTGGGGCGGCGGGGGGGTGGCGTCAAGCGCCGCGGCTCAGCGGCCGAGGAGGTTCTTCGCGATGACCACGCGTTGGATCTGCGAGGTGCCCTCGTAGATCTGGAGCAGCTTGGCGTCGCGCATGAGCTTCTCGACGGGGTACTCGCGGGTGTAGCCGTAGCCGCCGAAGATCTGCACGGCGTCGGTGGTGACCTCCATCGCCGCGTCGGCGCTGAAGGCCTTGGCGTAGGCGCTGACCACCGAGTCGAGCTGGCCCTGGTCGATGAGCCACGCGGCCTTGTGCGTGAGCAGCCGCGAGGCCTCGTACTTGATGGCCATCTCGGCGAGCATGAACTGGATCGCCTGGTGCTGCGCGATGGCGACGCCGAAGGTCTTGCGCTCGAGGGCGTAGGCGCGGCTCTCCTCGAGGGCGCGGCGGATGACGCCCGAGGCGCCCGCGGCGATCCACGGGCGGGAGCGGTCGAAGGTCTTCATCGCGACCTTGAAGCCGTTGCCCTCGGCCCCGACGACGGCGCTGGCGGGCACCTTCACGTCTTCGAGGATCACGTCGCAGGTCTCGCTCGCGCGCTGGCCGAGCTTC
>JBILLI010000664.1:0-4308 GCA_044376155.1 Polyangiales bacterium | reverse complement strand
AGGTTCGCGGTCACCGCGGGGTCGTGCGTGTCGCCGAAGCCGTTCCCCGTGGCGCTCCAGACCACCGCGTCGAAGCCCGCCAGGGAGCCCCGCAGGCGGGCGTTGTTCGCCGCGTAGTCGTAGAGCGTCTGCGCCACGCGGTGGCCGTCGAAGCGGAGCAGTCCCGGAATGTTCGTGTCCGTACGACTGTCCGAGACGAAGAGCACCCGCGCGCCGGCGGCGTGAAAGACGAAGTTGCGCAGCGCGGCGTTGTAGGCCCCGGCGCCGCCGACCGTGGTGTTCTCCCACGAGGGGTGGGCGCTGACGGGCCCCGCCTGCCCGTTGGAGACGAAGGCCACGCGGCCGCTGCCCAGGGCGCGCACGGTCCACTGCGCGCGGGCGGGGTCGGCGGCGCTGTTGACCACGGCGACGGTGCCTTCGCCCAGGCCGAGCACGCCGTCGAGGTCGCCGTTGCCGCCCGTCGGGGTGACGCCGCGGAGGTCCACCACGCCGGCGGTGAGCTCGTTCAGCTGGTTGATCACCGCGCCCGGCGCGCCGGGGAGGTCGACGGAGCTGGACCCGCCGAGCAGGGAGATGAGCGGCGGGTCGGGGGGCGAGGCGATGGCGTCGTTGCCCGTGACCAGGAGGTGTCCGCCGCCCTGCACCCACGCGGAGAGATTCGCGGTCACCGCCGGGTCGTGGGCGTCGCCGAAGCCGCTCCCTGTGGCGCTCCACACCACCACGTCGAAGCCCGCGAGGGAGCCCCGCAGGCGGGCGTTGCTCGCCGCGAAGTCATCGACCACCACGGTCACCCGGTGGCCGTCGCGGCGCAGCGCGGCGGGGATGTTCGTGTCCGTACGACTGTCGGAGACGAAGAGCACCCGGGCGCCCGAGGCGTTGAGGGCGAAGTTGCGCAGCGCGGCGTTGTAGGCCCCCTCGGCGCCGCTGACGGAGCGCTCCCACGAGGGCGCGGCGCTGGGCGAGCCGCCGTCGCCGTTGGAGACGAAGGCCACGCGCCCGCTGCCCACGGTGCGCAGGGTCCATTGACCGCGGGTGGCGTCGCCCGCGGTGCCCACGACGATGACCGTGTCGGGGCCGACGCCCGTGAGCGCGTCGCGGTCGCCGCTGCCGTTGATGGGCGCGACCCCGCGCAGGTCGACCTCGCCGGTCGCGAGCTCGTTCTCGGCGTTGATCACCGCGGTGGGGGCCGCGGGCACGTCGATGGCGCCGGTGCCGCCGAGGAAGGTGACCATGTCGGGGTCGGCGGGTGAGATCACCACGTCGGAGCCCGTGACGAAGACGTAGCCCCCGGCGGTGGCGTAGCGGGTGAGCGCCGCGGTGGTGATGGCGTTGTGCACGTCGCCGCGCCCGCCGCCGGTGGCGCTCCAGAAGACGGCGTCGTAGCCGTCGAGGGGTTCCCGCAGGCGCGGGTTCATGCCGCCCTGGTAGTCGTTGAGCACCACGTCCACGACGTGCCCCGCGGCGCGCAGGGCGCCGGGGATGTTCCGGTCGGTCTCGGAGTCCGAGACGAAGAGGATCCTCCCGGCCCATGCCGAGGTCGGGAGGCACAAGAGGACAGCCGAGTATCCGAGGGTGCGCAGGCCGCGTCGCCAGCTCATCAAATCACCTCCATGGCGCGCCCGGGGTCGAGCGCAGCGTCGTCTATGCAGCGACGCGGAGGGCGAGGGTCTGTCCGCAGGTGGCCAGCGGTTGCGCGGTCGGCGCCCACCCTTCACTACGCGGCGTGCGCGCGTCGGGCGGACCACGCGCGCGACGCGGGCAGGCCCAGAGCCTCGAGTCCGGGCACGATGACCTCGCGCACCGTGTCGAAGAAGAGCGCGCGGGCGTCGGCGCCGTGGCAGAGCCCGAGCGCCGCGGCTTCGGGGGGCGGCGCGGCCTCGCGCGGGAGGTGGGAGAGCTCGTGCGACTCCAGGTGCGCGAAGGCCAGGGAGAGGTAGTCGCCGAGGCGCGCGCGGGCGGCGTCGTCGAGGGCGGGGGTGACCTCGCGCAGCAGCGACCAGCCGAAGCGCGCGTGGCCCACCTCGTCGGAGAAGATCCGGGTGAGCAGGTCACGGAGCTCGCCCGCGGGCATCTCCAGGCGCTCGGCGCCGATGAGCGCCACGGCGACGGTCTCGCTCAGGCAGCACACGCTGATCACGTTGCGCATCGCCGCTTCACGGCGGTCGACGTCGGGGTGCGCGGGGAGCTCGGGATGTTGCCGGGCGCGTGCACGGGCGTCGCCGCCGAGGGCCTCCACCACGGCGCCGCAGAGTTCGCCGTGACGACGCTCCTCGTCGGCGAAGTCGTCGCAGGCGCGGGCCGAGGCCGCGAGCCCCGCGTCGCGGAGCTGCGTGGCGAGCGCCGCGAAGACCGCCGATGACTCGTGCTCGTTGACCATCCGCGCGCGCCAGGTGGGCACGGCCAGGGCGTAGAGCGCGGGCAGCGGGGGGAGCACGGGCATCGCCGCGCGAGCCGCGGGCCGGAGATCGAGCCAGGCGTCGCGGGTCGGCGGCGGCGGGGGCAGGCGGTCCGCCGGGGGCACGGGAGGACCCCAGGGGGTGCAGGTGAGGCTCCCCTGCCAGCCGAGCGCGCTGCAGCAGACGTAGCGCGCGTCGTCGCGGGTCCACCCGGTGGTGCGCTGCTCGGGTCGGTCGTACCAGGCGGCGAGCGCGGCGCAGCAGGCCATCGCGCGGGGCGACGACACCCCGGCGTCGGCGCGGAGGCTGGCCTCGACGACCGCTTCGCAGCACGCGGCCTCGGCCTCCTCCCCGCGACGAGAGTCTGCCTCGTCGCAGCGCGTCGTCGCCGCGTCGGTCGAGACGTCGGCCGCGATTTCGGCCGCGGCGGGGGCGTCGGGGAGGGCGGCGTCGCGGGGGCGCTCGGCGGAGACCGTCGCGCCGCATCCGGCGAGGGTGAACGGCAGGGCGAGTCGGGCGGCGGCGCGCAGCGCCGCGTGGCGGGTGGAGCTTCGCATGGGCCCAGTGTGCGACGTCGCCGCGCGCCGTGAAGCGATCTTATCCATCCCGGATTGTATGGCCCGGCGATCCAATGTGCCGGCCCCGCGCAGGGCTCACTCGCGGATGAGAATGGCCTCGTCGCCCTCGCGCGCGGCGACCTCGCGGAGGTGGCGCAGGAGCTCGACGCGTCGGCGGTCGAACCAGCGAGCCTCCTCGTTGGTGAGGTAGTGCGAGGTGAACATCGGGTCCTGTCGGCACTCGGCGAGCAGCGCGGCGCCGGTGACCGACTCGATGCGCGGGAGCATGTCGGCGGGCACGCGCTCGATGTGGGCGATGCCGCCGCGGTCGAGGCGCTCGAGGTTCTCCATGAACCACGCGCGGTTGTTGTCGCGGTAGACGAGGTCGCCGTGCTCGTCCTGCCGCACGTTGGCGGAGTTCCAGCGGTCGAAGTTCGCCTGGAGGTAGTCGAACGCGATGAGCGCGGCGATCTGCGCGGCGCGCCGCCGGTGCTCCGGGGGAATGGCGTTGTGCGCGCTCATCCACTCGCTCCACTGCGCGCGGGACTCGGGCTCGGTGAGGCCCGAGCGGCGGAGCACCGGCATCCAGAAGATCGCCGCGCCGTGCACGTACCCGTCGCGCACCACGAGGTTCGCGCCGCGGGCGTGCTCTCCGAAGACCTCCTCGGGCACGCGCCGCGACACCGCGGGGGGCACCCGCGCGTCGATGCCGAGGAGCCGCGAGAGCCGGTAGCCCACCACCTCGTGACGCCACCACGCGCCCTCGCCACGAATGGAGGGCTTGAACGCGATCTCCAGCCCGCCCTCGAGCACCATGTGGAACACCATCGTGCTACTGCTGAAGCGCTCGATCACCCGCTCCACCGGCCGCGTCGACATCTCGCGCATCAGGGCGTCGGGGTCGAGGCCGCGAAACGAGCGACCCGCGGGCGTGGCAGGGAGCGGCGGGCGCGCGGCCAGCTCCGCCGCGTAGGGGTTGTCAGGCACCAGCTCGTGGGCGTCCTCTTCGGCGCGCGAGGACGGAGCCGCCTCTGTGCGCACCTCGGGCGGCGACGGCACCACGGCCGCGGGTGGGCTCACCGGGGCGGTGCGCGCGGGCGCCGCGGGGCGCGACGCGCACGCGAGCGTCAACAGGATCGCCGGGGCGAGCGCTCGGGGGGACACAGGGCGCGAGAGGCTATCACCGACAGAGCTCCGTCGATGAGGGCTTGTGCGATCTCGATGCACCCGAACGCGCCCATCGTTCATCAAAGGACTGTTCAGCCCTCTCGGGAAGACCGGGCTGCCCTCGTTCCCACACTTCCGATCAAGGAGTCACGATCGCATGTCCACCGATACCCGTCTTCGCTTCGCCC
>JBILLI010000100.1:0-15399 GCA_044376155.1 Polyangiales bacterium | reverse complement strand
GCAATCTGGGGCGGACGTATCCTGTCTCACCCCCCGCGCAGCCCTTCGCGCAGGCGTCGGGCGGCCTCGTGGAGCACGTCGTTGTCTTTGGCGAAGCAGAAGCGCAGCAGGGTCTCGCCGACGGGGTCGCGGTAGAAGCTCGCACCGCTGACCGACGCGATGCCCGTGCGCTGCAGGAGCTTCATCGCGGCCTCGCGTGCGGTGGCGCAGCCGAGGGGCCGCGCGTCGGCGAGGACGTAGTACGCGCCCGCGGGTCGGTAGGGGGTGATGCCCACCTCGTCGAGGGCGTCGCAGAGGATGTCGCGTCGCTGCTGGTAGTCGGGCCCGAGGGCGTCGAAGTACGCGCGGGGCATGGCGAGGCCTGCGGCGCAGGCGTGTTGCAGGGGCGTGGGGGCGCAGACGTAGAGCAGGTCGTGGGCGACGGCGAGGCGTCCGAGGGCTTCGGGCGGCGCGGTGAGCCAGCCCACGCGCCAGCCCGTGACGGCGAAGGTCTTGGAGCACCCGGCGATGGACACGGTGCGCGCGCGCATGTCGCCGCGGGTGGCGAGGGGCACGTGGCGCACGCCGTCGTAGACGATGTGCTCGTAGATCTCGTCGGTGACCGCGGTGAGGTCGTGGGCCTCGCAGAGCGCGGCGAGGCGGTCGAGCTCGTCGGCGGACCAGACTTTTCCGCAGGGGTTCGCGGGGGTGCACACGACGACGCCGCGGGTGCGCGGGGTGATGGCGGCGGCGAGGCGGTCGAAGTCGACGTCCCACGCGGGCGGCGCGAGGGGCACGAGCACCGGGGTGAGTCCCATCGCGATGACGGTGTTGAGGTGATAGCCGTAGTAGGGCTCGAAGAGGATCACCTCGTCGCCGGGCGCGAAGAGGGCGAGCATGGTGGCGGCAAATGCACCCGTGGCCCCCGAGGTCACGAGCACCTCGGCGCGGGGGTCGACTGTCACCCCGCGCTCCTCGGTGAGCTTCGCGGCGATGGCCTCGCGCAGCGCGGGGACGCCCTCGGGCGGTGCGTAGATCACCCGGTTGTCGCGAATGGCCTGCACGGCCGCGTCGGCCACGGGGGCGGGGGTGGGGAGGTCACAGACGCCCTGGCCGAGGTTGATCCCGCCGACGGCGTCGCAGGCGCGGGTCATGGCGCGGATGTCGGAGATGGCGAGGTGCTCGAGGCGCGGTCCGATGCGCATGGGCGACGTCGTACCGCACCTGCCGCGGTGACCGCGAGGAAGGGGCTACGCGCGCGACTCCGGCACGGCGCGACCGCACCCCACCCGACGCATTCAAGCCACGCACCCCTCTCCCGAACGGGCTCACGTCGGCACACATCTCCGAACCATGCTCGTTCTCGTGGCGAATTCGCGAGACGTGGCCCCCTTCCCCGGCCCTTCCCCCGCTTCGGGGGAAGGGTGGAGAACCCCTGGCGGAGCGATGGTCCACGCGAATGGAGGACGGACGGTGTGAGGCGAGATCCGTTGCACCCCAGACGTTTCGAGACGCTTGGACCATTCCTGAGACAGCGGCTCGCCACCCTTCCCCCGAGGCGGGGGAAGGGCTGGGGAAGGGGGCCACGTGTCGCGATTTCGCCACGAGAACGAGCGTATTTCGGAGATGTGTCCCGAGGTGAACCCTTCAGGGAGAGGGGTCGCGTGGCTTGAATGCGTCGGGTGGGGTGAGGCCGCGCCGTGACGGAGTTTCGCGCCAGGCCCGAGGAAGGGGCGACACGCAGGGCGCGTCCGTGGAGACGGGGTCAACGGGCAGCGTCTCGGGCGCCGTCATCGCGCGGAGCCCCACCAGGACGCGGTCGATTTCGCGGAGGTAGTACGCCGACAGGTCGATGGTCACGACATCGCCCTCCATGCGCCGGAAGCGCCCGACATCGACGGCGGTGACCACGCCGTAGAGGAACGTCCCGCGCGTTCGGCCACGTCATCGCTCCCCGAGCGCCGCGCGGTGCTGATCGCTTCTCGCGACCCACGCCGTGATGACGGTGACTACTCGGCGTTGTCCCCGGGGCCGAAGACCTCGTCGACGCTCGTCGCCGTCGCCGCGCGTTCGATCCAACGGTTCATGCGCGCGGTGTCTCCACAGCCCTCGATGCGTGCGCGGGCTTCGTCGTCGACCGGGAGGCGTCGTGCGCACAGCATGGTGAGCAATGCTCGCGCCTCCACGAACTCGATCTCGGCGGCGACGAGGGGAGGCTACTGTGCGAGCACGACGCGCACGAGGGACTCGTCGGCCCGCGTCTCGTTGGCGACCGCGCGGACGGGGATGTTCAGCGCGAAGCAGCGGTCGAGGCCCTGCGCGTCGGGCGAGAGGGTGGCCTGGGTCGCGCTGTCGTGCTGCCGCTCGCGCACCGAGCGGTCCTCAACGCGCGACGCCTCCGCGTGGCGACGGTTTCTTCGCGAGGTGGTCGATCCCCGCTTCGACGACGTCCCCTTCGCCGCGGGCGACTGACCCTTCGTCGCGCTTGTGCGGCGCGCGCGGGCGTCTGATGCTCCGCCGCGCGGGCGATGGGTCCGCGAGAGGGACCTCCACCATGCTCCGCCCGCGCGCACCCTGGCCCCTGGCGCCGCAAACCCGTCACCCGCGGCCATGCCTCACCGTTCCGTTCGCCCGCGCGCTGTGCGGCGCCGCGCTGATCGTGGGGTGTCACGGCGCGACGCCCACCCTCGACGCGGGCGCGGGCGATGTCGGGGTGAGCGGTGACGTCGCGGCGGAGGACGACCGCTCGGCGTGCAACCCGCTGGGCGACGAGGCGACCTGCGCGCTCCCTTGGCCCAGCATGTACTACACGCGCGTCGACCCGCGGGCGGACACCGGGTACCGCCTCGCGCTCGACCCCCGCGCGCTGCCGGTGAGCGCGTCGACGCGCACGGCGGGCGGCGACGGCACCCTCGACCCCGCGCCGTGGAACCGCCTCGACGGATTCTCCCCCTCGGCGCCCGCGTTGGCGTGGTTCCCGCGGCGCCTCGACCCGGCCTCCCTCACCGGCGCCCTCGGGATCGCGGCGAGCGTCGCGCCCGGCAGCGCGACGGTGCTCCTGGACATGGCCACAAACCGCCGCGTGCCGCACATCGCGGAGCTCGACGCGACGGCGGGCGAGGGGCAGCGACAGCTCTTGATCGTGCGGCCCGCGGTGCGCCTCGAGCCCGCGCATCGGTACGCGGTGGTCGTGACCCGTGCGCTGCGGTCCCTCGATGGGGGCGCGCTCGCGCCGACGGAGGGCTTTCGGGCGCTGCGCGAAGGGCACCCCGAGCGCGACCCGCGCCTCGCGCGCGTGGCCGGTCGCTACGCGGAGATCTTCGCGTCCATCGACGCCGTCGGCATCGCGCGCGACGACGTGCTCCTCGCGTGGGACTACGTCACCGCCTCCGAGCGCTACCTCACGGGCCCGGTGCGCGCGATGCGCGACCGCGCGCTGGCCGTCGTCGGACCCACGGGCGCGACCTTCTCCATCACCCGCGTCGACGAGGCCGTGAGCGGCCCGGTGCTGCGACGCGTCGAGGGCACCGTGCGGGTCCCGCTGTTCCTGCGCGACCCGGCGCCCGGTCAGCGCAGCGCGATGAACTACGACGCCCTCGGCGAGCCCGCGGTGGTCCCCGGCGCGACGCACGACGTCCCCTTCGTGGCGATCGTGCCGCACGCCGCGGCGACGGCGACGGGGCCGCTCCCGATGCTGCTCTTCGGTCACGGGCTCTTCGCCTCCGCGCGGGACCAGCTCTTCGGCACGGACGTCCCGAGCGGGTTCCTCCAGCGCTTCGCCGACGACCACGGCTACGTCCTCGTCGCCACCGACTGGACCGGGCTCTCCGCCGCGGACCTCGGCGACGCGGGCCTCGGCCTCGCCGACTTCAACCGCGTGACCGTGCTGACAGACCGTCTCCAGCAGTCCCTGGTCAACGCGATGGTGCTCTTCCGCACGGCGCGGGAGCGCTTTGACGGCGTGCCCGCGTTTCAGGTCCAGGGCCGCGGGGTGATCGACCCGGGGCGCGCGTACTACTTCGGCGTCTCCCTCGGCGGGATCATGGGCGCGAGCTTTCTGGGCTACTCCCCCGACTGCGAGCGCGCGGCGCTGAACGTCAACGGCGGCAACTGGTCGCTGCTCATGCAGCGCTCCCTCGCGTGGCCGCAGCTCAGCCTCTTCCTGCGCGTCGGGTACCGCGCCCCGGAGGACCACCTCCTGCTCCTCGACCTCGCGCAGTCGCAGTTCGATTTCACCGATCCCATCAACCTCGCGCCCCACCTCACGCGCGACGTCCTCCCGGGGTCGGGCGCGGCGAAGTCCGTGCTCTCGCAGCAGAGCCTCGGCGATCCGCTCGTGAGCACCCTCGGCGCGGAGATGGTCGCGCGCACCGCGGGCCTGCCGCTGCTCGCGCCCGCGCTCACGTCTCCGTACGGCCTCGCGCCCGCGCCCGCCCCGCTCGCGTCGGCCATGTCCCAGTGGTCGATCCGCCCCGCGACGTCGCCGCCGGACACGAACCGCCCCATCGCGGCGGACAACGGCGCGCACGGCGCGATCGGGGTGCTCCCCGCGATGGCCGAGCAGGTCGCGCGCTTCCTCCGCCCCGGCGGGATGGTCGAGCAGACCTGCGCCGGGCCCTGCACCGCGCCCTGAGCGCGTCGTGGCGAGATCTACACGGGTGACCCGGTCCTCGGCCGAGGCGACAGGAACGCCGACGCGGCGCCGCGCGGATGCATCCCACGCGTCCGTTCACCGCCTCGCTCGTACGCGGCCCTCGCGACCGGGTGCGAACACCACCGACGACCCTCCGGGCGCGGGCAAGCCGGGTGACGATGAGCGCGGTGAGATCATGCGCGAAGTCTGTGATGCCGCCCGCGCGTGGAGCCACGCGACGACCTGCGCGGTGGCGGACCGCGAGGCACGCGGCCGAGAGCGCTGGCGGTGAACGGACGCGTGGGTTGCGGCCAACCGGGTCGCGCGCGAGGGGGGAGGGGGCGCGTGGTGCGTGACGTCCGCACGCGTGTTCGTCACGATGCGGGGATGAACATCGGCGAATGGCTGGAGGCGGCGCGCACGGGCGATCTGCGTCGGCTCGAGGCGTGGGCGGCGCACGGCGTCGACTGGAACCTCGCCTCTGCGCGGGGCCGCACGGCGCTCCATGAGGCCTCGGTCGCCGGGCAGACCGCGTACCTCGCTGCGCTGGTCGCCGCGGGCGCCTCTCTTGAGGCGCGGGACGGCAACGATCTGACCCCCTTGATGTCAGCCTGCATGCGCGGCGGTCCCGCGGCCGAGGCGGGCAGCCTCGCGCTGCTCGCGGCCGGCGCGAACGCCAACGCGCGACGAGAGAGCGACGGGCTCACCCCGCTCGCGGCCGCGGTTGGCGCGGGCGCCTGCGGCCTCGCCCTTCTCGACGCGCTGGTCGAACGCGGCGCGTCGGTTCACGGCGCGCCCGGGGCGCCACCGCTGCTGGATGCCGTGCAGTACAACCAGCGCGCGTCGGTGCTGTTCCTGCTGGCCCGGGGCGCCGACCCTGACGCGCGCAGCGGGGGCCTTCGCGCAGACTGGGAGGGGAAGACCGTCGCCGAAATTGCCGATCGCGAGCGGTTCCCCCTCGCGTCGTTGCTCCGCGCAGCCCCGCGCCCGACGGACGCAGACGTCCACACGCCTGCGCCACCGCGCGGCCGCGGCGGACCAGGCGGCTGAGGCGCGAGACATGCCACGCGAACGCGAGGACGGTCGCCTGCTGGAGCGATTCTCGCCCGTGCTTGACGCGCGCTCGCGGATCGCGTGGAGATCAACGTCGTGAGCGCGACCGCGACAGCCAGGGTCATCGCCGATGGGCAAGAAGACCTCGTGCGTCAGATGTTCGCGGCGCCGCTGCCGGAGCACTGGCGCTTCGCCGACGCACGCATCGAGCCGGCGCGCATCGTCGCGCGGTACAAGCGTGCGCGCGACGGCGCGGCGGTGGAGTTCGTCCTGTCGGCCGCGGTGCCCGGCGCGCGTCTGCGCACCGAGCGGTTCGCGATCGACATCCGGTCGACGCAGGCCGCGGGAGACGTCACGCCCCTCGTGCGCGCGGTGCTGGCCTCGGTGCGGGCGGTCGAGGCTACCTTCGTCTGGACGGAGCTGTGC
Organism: Polyangiales bacterium; assembly: GCA_044376155.1. Lineage (GTDB taxonomy): Bacteria > Myxococcota_A > Polyangia > Polyangiales > JAWKRB01. The sequence continues at coordinate 9,308 of JBILLI010000100.1, read as the reverse complement.
GCGCCCCCGCCGCGTCCGCCCCCGCCTCCTCCTCCGCCGCCGCAGTCCGCGCTCAGCACCGCCTCTGCCCCCGATCCCTTCGAGGCGATGCTCGTCGCGCGATACGAGCCCTTTCGGGTCGCGGCGACCATCGCGCCGGGGGTGATCCTCGACACCGGGACCCGCATCGTCGCGACGGACCTCGACGCGTTCGGCAACGCGGTCTTCGTGCTCGCGTTCGCAGACGGAGGCAGCCTCGAGATCCTCTTCGCGTCGCGCGATCGCAGCGTCGACGCGATCTGGAAGCCCCCCGGCGGAGCGCGCAGCGAGCGCCTCGCGCGCATGCCCGAAGCGCTCGCGGAGGGATGGCGGACCAGCGGCGCGAGGATCTTCCCGCACATGTCCCCGGCGCCCGCCCCGGGGTCGTCGCGCGACCTGCTGACCCTCGACGTGCGCGGCGTCACGGAGCTGCTCTCGCCCGAGGCCTCCATCGGCGCGGACTTCGCGGGCCACCGACTGCTGGCCTGTCGGTCACCCAGCCCAGGACGGGTGTCTCTGGAATTCGAGATCGACGGCGTCGACGAGGCGCTCGAGCTCACCATCACGCCCTGCTCCCCGTCTGAACCGGGCTTCTTCGAGCACGGAGGGATGGCCGTGGTGCCGACGCGCTTCGCCTCCCTCGTCCCCGATCAGGCGAGCGCCCAGGCGCTGCGGCTCTGCTCCCATCTCTCCGCGCTCATCGCAAGCAAGCTCTCGCCCGACGCGAAGATCGTCTCGCCGCGCGAAGGTCCCGTGGCGCCGCCGAGCCCGGTGCCTGTGCCCGGCGACCACGGCGAGGTCTTGAACCTGAACTTCGAGTCAGACTGCGGGCAGGCGTGCAGCTTCTGCCCCATCAAGAGCTTCGCCGAGCCCCGCGATGGCGGAGACGAGGCGCTCGTGGCGCTGTTGGCGGAGGTACGCGCCGCCGCGCGCCGGGGCCTGCGGCGATCGCGCATCAACGGCGTCGACCCGCTGCGCTTCTCGAAGATCCTCGAGGTCATCGAGGCGCTCCGCGCGGAGGGTTTCGCGCACCTCGACGTGCTGGGGCCGAACCGACGCTTCGCCGACCCCTCGTTTCGCCACGCGTTCCTGCAGCGCGCGCCGAGGCAGGTTCGGGTGGTCATGCCGCTCTACGGGGTGAGCGAGGCGGTGCACGACCGCGTGACGGGCGCCCCTGGCTCGCAGGCCGAGGCCCTCGCCGCGATGGCGGCGCTCGTTCGCGACCTCGGGTCGGACAGCGTCGCGCTGTCGACGGTGATCACCGCGGAGAACGTCGACGAGTTCGCGGCCATCGTGGACTTCGCCCTCGGCCGAGGCCTCTCGCTGTGGCCGCAGCTCCCGTACCCGCTGCGCAACACGCGAAGCGGCGCGTACCCCCGCGTCGCCCTGCGCGAGTCGGAGATCGTGTCGCGCGTCCTCGCGGGCATCGGATCGGTGCCGAAGCGCTCGCACGAGGCGGTGCTCAGGGCGCTGGCCATGGCCATTCGACACCCCTGTGTGCTGCACCGCGCGCAGCTCGCGACGGGGGTGCCGGTCTTCGACGCCGCGCGGGCGCTGCCGCGACAGGCCCTCGCCGGCGTCGCGCAGAGCGATCGTCACAAGGGCCACGACGACGGCGCGCGGCGCAGCCTCACGCCGCTGAACGTGACGGCGTCGCCGTGCCCCGCGGCCTCGCGGTGCGGGCTCCACGAACGGTGCGCCGGGGAGCACTACGACCTCTACGCGGAGCTCTTCGGGGTCGATGAGTTCGTCGCCGTCGAGACGCCTCCGCGCTCAGGTCGCAGCGACGCAGCGCGTTGATCCGTTCTCAAGCAGCGCGCAAGGCCCTGCACACGCCGAGCTGAGGCGCTGAAGATTCGCCGCGCACGGAGGGCGACCGCGGCGCTGCGGGACGTCGGCGGCGACCTGCGCGGTGGTGTGCTCCAGCGCCGCGCAGTGTCGCAGCGGGCGGTGCCGGCCACGCCGCGACAACGAGTGCGTGCGCTGCGAGGCCCGCGGCAACCTCTCGTCGCGGGTGGGCGATGCGTGCAGGCCGCGGCAGCCCTGTGGGTCGCCGCAGCAATGTGTTGCGGGACGCTGCGTCTGGGGCCCAATGGAGGGCGAGACCTGCGGCGCCTGCGTACCCTACCTGGCATCGCAGTGCGTGAGCGGGCGTTGCCTCGCGCCGCCGGTGAGCGCCGAGGGCGCAGGGTGCGGCAACACCCAGGGCGCGTCGACGCCACGACCCTCGGGCTGCGCGGCAAGCTCCGACTGCGTGAACCGCAACGACTTCGGCGCCGGCACGTGCCGCGCGTTCCAGAGAGACGGCGACGTGTGTGACACCTACGGCGAACGCACCTGCCGCTTCTCCGCGCGCTGCGTACGCGGACGCTGCACCCTGCCCGGCACCGACTGCCGCTGAGGACGCGCGTGGAGGGCCACGCCCCGGGACCTGACGGGCGGGACGTGTTGGACTCTCCATCCTCAGCGCTCGCCGATCCGTTTCGCGCCCTGAATCTGCGGGGAAGAGGCCGCGAATGCCTTGCTCTCAAGAAGCGCCCGCCACGAAAGACCCTCTGCAATGCCCGACTACCGAGAACGCCTGCTGAAGATGATGGAAGAGCTCAAGGCAGACCCCACCGTCGACGGCATCGTCGCGAAGGTCGGCGAGCCAGCCGACGACTGTTCCATCGAGGAGCTTGAGGAAGGTCAGGGCGCCCAGATCCACCCCGAGTTGTTGTCCTTCTATCGGTCGTGCGGCGGTGTCCAGCTGCTCTGGTACACGGTCGGAGATCCGGCCGTCGATCCAGACGAGGCGCGAGACCTGGCGGGAGCGTTCCGCGCCATGGACGATGTCGCGATCGTCGAGCGGATGAACCAGCTGGCGTTTGGGCTCCATCGCTACAACGGTGCGATCAACATCCCACCCATCGAGGCGATGGGGGACCTCCCGGATCATCGCGGATACGCAGCTGGATCCGCCAGGTACACCATCGACTTCGGAGGGACGCCCTACCCCGCCCAGAAGTTCTTCGCGTCCATCAAGGTGTTCGACTTCTACCATCACTACACCTACGCGGGCATGGTCTTCGCCACCGCCGCCGACAAGGCGCTGCTTCAACCTCTGGTCGGCCTCGGCGATGACCACGGCGCCTGTTGGACCGACTACAGCCCCATCAGCTTCTCCGGCTATCTCGACATGATCATCGCGACCTTTGGCGCGGTGAAGGGCCGCAAGTTCGCGCTGGACAAGGGCAGGGGCGGAGGCGAGATCCCGCCCCTCGCGCGCCCGGAAGGATATTGGCGATCGCTCGGGGTCAGGCCGTCGGACGTGGGGACGGAGGCGGGCCTCACGCAGCTCGCACGACGCCTGAGCACTCCGTAGGTCGTGTCTGCAAGTCGCTCCTGTCGGCGGGCGCGATGATCCACGATACGACGCTCGCGCCTCGTCACGCCTTCGACGTGGGCTGGCGCGGCGAGCGCATCCGCGCGGACCTGCGCGGCACCACCCCTGGCGCCTTCGGCCCCACATCGCAGCGCTCCGGCCCCGGCGTGACGTTGCCGACGTGGCCTTGGGCTACCGCCCGACCTTCTGCGCGGTCAGAACCCCGCGAGGTCGTCGCGCGCGACGCGCTGCGCGCCGTAGCGGATCTCCGCGGGCAGCGCGCTTCGGGCGATCGCGCGGGCGAAGTCTGGCGCCGCGAGCGCGTCCAGCGAGGTCACGCGCCCGTCGCGGACCTCGATCACCACGAGGCTGTGCGGCGAGGCGGTCGAGGTGCCCACCAGCGCCCGGGGCCCAGCGCCGAGGCAGGCCATGCTCACGAGCCGCAGGCCCCCGCGTGCGCCGGGGAAATACCCGTGCTGGTGGCCGCTCACGTAGGCCGTCAGGCCCCGCCGTCGAAAGATCGCCTCGAGCTCGGCGTCGGCGAGGATCTCGGTCTCGCGCCCCACGGTGACGGCATGGAGCGAGAGGTGGCCGAACGCGATCTTCACCGGGAACGCCGCCGCCGATGCGAGCTGGGCATCGACCCACGCCCGCTGCTCGGCCGAGAGCGGCCCCACCGTCGTCGCGTCGAGCGAGAGAAAGAACGCCCCGCGGTACGTGAACGAGTACCGCAGCGGATACCGCGCGCGGTCGATGAAGGTCACCGCGGGCACGCGCGCGATCTGGCTCCACTGCGACACGAAGACGGCGCGCTCGGCCGTGTATTGCGCATAGCCCGAGGCGTCGTGGTTGCCCGGTGTGACCGCCAGCGGAATGCCCGCGGCGCGCATCGGGTCGCCCACCTCACGGTGCCATCCCGCCCACATCGCGGCGTAGTCCAGGCCCGCCTGCTGCCCCGCGACCATGTCCCCCGTGACCAGCACGAGGTCGGGGCGGATGCGCGCGGTGAGCGCGGTGACCGCCGCGCGCACGGTGCTCGAGTAGGTCGTCGCGCCGTAGCTGCCGTTGAGGTCACTGATGACGGCGATGCGCAGCGGTGCGGCGGCGACGTCCGCGCGGTCCCCCGCGGCGTCGGCGAGCGCGTCGGTGGGGAGGACCGCGTCACGCGCACCCGCGTCTGCGGCGGGCTGATCGGCCGCGACGTCGCGAGCGGGCGCGTCGATGCGGGCGACGTCCCGGAGCGCCGCGGGGACATCAGGCGCCGCGCCTTCGTCGCTGCCCGCATCCCGCGCCGCGGGCTCGGGCAGCGGGTCGACCGCACAGCCTGCGAGCGCGAACACCGCGACGAGGGAGAGTGGCGGCCAGCGGGTCACCCGCCGAGAGCACCAGCGGCAGCGGCGGGCGTCAACCGCCGTGAGGCCCGCCATGGAGGGCATACCGCCGGGCAACCGGCTCTGCGCAGTGATGACGTACGCTGGCGGATTGGCCCAGCCGGAAGGACCGATCCCGTCGCTCGACCTTCGCGCCCTCTCCACGATCGAGCTGCACCGACCGACGCGCGCGGTGCTCGACGCGCTGGTGGAGGGCATCGACGTGGTCCCGTCGGGGGACGGGGATCCAGCCGCGGGGGTCTGCACGCGCTGGTGCGACGACGAAGACACGGCGCGCTCGGCGTTCACCTTCGGCCCCCTGGGCCTCACCGCGCACGCTCGATGGGCGCGCGACGCGCCGGTCTATGCGTTCACGGCGTGGGGGCGTCTCCTTCGGTTGAGGTCCGACACCACGTGCGCGCCGCGGTGAACCCTTCGTGAACCGCGTCGGCTCCCACGGTGACGACCGAGGAGCGCGACACATGGTCTGGCATCCGGTGATGACGGTGGTGATCGGGGCGGCGGCGGGATACGGGTGGCACCGCGTGGTCGGGTGCAGCAGCGGCGCGTGTCCGATCACCGCGAACCCCTACATTTCAACGCTCTACGGGGCTCTCATGGGCTACCTCGCCGCGCGCGGCGGGGGGTGACGACGCCCGACGGACCCTGCGCCGTCGCGCAAGGTCGTGCCCGCATCCCTCACGGCGTCTCCGAGGGAGTCACCCGCCGCATCTCACGCCGGACCCTTGCCCGCGCGAGATGACAGTGCGCAGGGCATCGGGGTGCGCAGGTGCGCACGTTGGAACGTCGCGGTAGAGAGAGCCGATGGGGCGAGCGCACCGCACACCACACCGTGATGGCTCGTGGCGCGACAGCCTGCTTCGCGTGACGCTCCTCGCCTGCCTCGGGGTTGGAGGCTGCCGCGGGTGCCAGTGTGCGCCCACGATCAACTGGTTCCCGGCGACCTGCGGCGTCGAGGGCGCCCCGTGTTGCTCCTCGCTCGACGGCGGTGTCTCCTGCGAGAGCGGAGTGTGCACCTGGGGCTGGTGCCGCACTGCCAGCTGCATCCCGGGTCAACCCTGCTGCGACGGCGGCCCCTGCCCGCCGCCACCGTCCTGCGGCTTCGTCGGGCAGGCGTGCTGCACCGCGTCCTACTGCTTGCCGGGATCGGTCTGCAGCGACCGCGGTGACGGCGGCCTGTGCGCGCGCTGCGGTCGCCGCGGGGAGCCGTGCTGCGCGGGGGCCGCATCGGTGTGCGAGTCGGGGAGCCGGTGTGTCGACGCGGTCTGCCGGGGCTGCGGCGCGCCGGGAGAGGCATGCTGCGCAGGGAACGCCTGCCAGCTCGCCGCGCGTTGCGTGCCGATGGCTGGGGAGTTGCGGTGCGTGCGGTGTGGCATCGAAGGTGCGCGCTGCTGCGCCGCGGGGGCGTGTGAGCCGAACACGCGGTGCCTCGCGCCGACCGACGACCCGGCCGATGCACAGACCCTCGGAGACGCGTCAGACGACGTGTTCGCCGACGACGCGCCCGACGCTGCCGCCGACGTGGCGCTCGATGGAGGCGATGCCGCGGTCGCCGAGGGGCTCTGCCTGCGATGTGGCGACCTCACGCAAGCCTGCTGTCCGGGCCGACGATGCCCCGCGTCCGCGCGCCTCGTCTGCGTCGCGTCGGACGGCCTCGCGGGGAGATGTGTGCGCTGCGGGGCGGCCAACGCTCCGTGCTGTCCCGCGGACGGTGGCCTCGCGTGCAACGCCGGGATGCGCTGCGTGCCCGACGCCGACGGCGCGCCCGTCTGCCTCCCCTGACCGCGCGGCGTCTGCGTCACCGGGCGCGACCTGAGGAACGACGCCCCCGTTTGCTCCGCAGGGCGTGCGACGATGTCGCGATGCGACGCGCGGCGATGGCGGGTGTGGTGGTGCTGCTGATGACCGCGCCCGCGGGGGCGCAGGAGTTTCGTGTGCCCCTCGCCGAGGCGGTGCGCGCCACCCACGATGAGGAGCGCGTGCGAGCGTGGACGCTGCTCTCCGAAGGCGCCGCCAGCGTCGCCGCGGGGGCCTCGCTGCTCGCGGTGGACGACCCCGCGCTGCGCGCCGCCGGGGTGATGACCCTCTCCTTTGGCGCGGTGAACGCGGCCCTCGCGGCGCCGTGGCTGCTGCGCCTGCCTGGCGAGCGCGCCGACACACCCGGAGAGACCGACCTCGCGGCGCGGCTGCGGCGGTCCCGCGCGTCGCGTCGCAGCGCGGCGGTGCTCGCGCTCAACGCGGGGCTCGACCTGCTCTACATCGCCGCGGGCATCACCGCGATGGTGCTCGGCGCGCGCGACGGCGACCGGGCCCTGGAGGGCGGCGGCGCGGCCACCCTCGCGCAGGGAGGCTTTCTGCTGGCCTTCGATCTCTGGGGCTGGATCGCCTCGGACGCCAACGCCGACCGCTTCACCCGCTGATCCGCCGCGCGGTCACCGACGCGACGACGGCCCGCGCCTGACGCGCCTGGGGTACGCTCCGCGGCGACGAAGCCTGCGACGTGTGAGAACTGTGGCGCGGCCGTGACCGCGGGGGCCGTGCGCTGTGGATTCTGCGGCGTGACCTTCGTGGCGCGCGCGCCGGGGGCGCCCGCCGGGGTCGACCCCGAGCTGCTCCGGCTGCTGCGCGAGGGCAACAAGATCGAGGCGATTCGCGTCTATCACCTCGCCCGCAAGTGCGGGCTCAAAGAGGCGAAAGACGCCGTCGACGCGCTCGAGCGCGAGATCACCGGCGGTCGCTAGGACCGACGTCCCTGCCACGCGCGGGTGAAGAAGTCGCCTGCGAGCCGAGCGAAGATCGCCGCCCCGCCGAGGCGCCGAACGGTCGCGGTCCGGCGCGCCGCTGCGCTCAGAACAGCACGCGCACCGGGGTGAAGCGCTGCGTGGAGAGCGCGTCGCCGTCGCCGAGCTGGCCCTCGTTGTCGAGGCCCCCGCACCACGCCGTGCCAGCCGCGACCCGACGTCGCGCCGGGCGCGCTCACCCCTTCGGCCCGCGCGCCGTTCGATGCGATGATCGTGAACGCCATGCGCTTGCTCGTCACCGCGGTGCTCGTCGGGTGCGCCGCTTCGCCCGCCCCGCGCCACGACGCGTCTCCGGGGGATGTCTCTGCGCTCATCGACGCCGTCGACGCATCCGCGGTGGATGCCGGTCCGCCCCGCCTCGCGGGCCGTCGGTGTGACCCTCCCGCGGTGTGGTCCCAGCCCCTCGCGGACTACCTCGCCGCTGGCGAGCGCGTGGCCATGGGGCGCGCGTTTCTGCGTGGCGTGCAAGACCTCGCGGTCTTTCAAGGCCGACTCTTCGTGGGCTACGGCGACGCGAACATCAACCTCGGTCGGGAGACCCCCATCGAGGTGCGCGCCTACACCGACGCTCGCCCCGACGTGGCGTCCGCCGAGTTTCGCACCGACGAGGAGCAGATCGAGCAGTATCGCGCCCTCGGCGACGAGCTCTGGATCGCTGGCGTCGACGCCACCGAAGACGCCTGGCTCGGCAACGTCTATGGCCGCGTGAACGGCACCTGGACCAAGCACCGCACCGTCGGCAACGGCGTGCACGTGCACGACCTCACCCGCTGGCGCGGCGCGCTCTGGGCCGTGGGCTCGGGCGGCACCCCCGACGAGTGGAACACCGGCAACATCTACGGCCACCTCTGGCGCAGCGACGACGGCGCGCGCACCTTCACCGTCGCCGCGCGCCACCACAACCAGGGCCGCGGCGACGCGCGCTGGGTGCGCCTGCTCCCCCTGCGCGACGCGCTGCTGCTCTTCGGCTACCGCACGGGCGCCACGGCGGGCAACACCACCGTGGTGAACCAGCGCTGGGACGGGACCACCGCCACCGCCCTCGCCGCCGACGACCCGCTGCGCGCGATGTTCGTCGTCGAGACCCTCCCCCTGCGCGACGGCGGCGGCCTCGTGCGCGGCGCCGCGTCGGCCAACGGCGGCCTCGTGCACCGCGCCCTGCGCGTCGACCCCGAGGGGCGCGCCGCGGAGATCACCGCCCTGCGCGGGAGACAGGTCCTGGATGCGTGGCAAGACCCCGAGACCCGCGAGCTGCTCGTGCTCTCGGCCGACGAAGACACCTGGGGTGCCACGCCGCTGCAGTACGCCGTGCGCCTCGACGTCACCGCCGACCTCTCAGCCTTCACCGAGGTGGTGTCCTTCGTCACCGACGATCCCACCCGCGCCGTGGCGCGCTGGGGCGACCACGTCTACCTCGGACGCGACGACGGCGCCCTGCTGCGCTGCGCGCTAGAACCGACCCGACAGTGAAACCCCGCCCGGGTGCAGCCCCACCTGCACCGCGCGCCGCGAGGGCGCGACGGCGAAGGCCACCACCGCGCTCAGCGCGAGCACCGCACCCGCGGTGTAGCCCGCGATCATCAGCGTCTGCATGAGCTCCACCCGCTCCCGCGAGGCCGCGCAGTTCTGCTCCCGCGTGCGCCCGCCGCCGAGGCAGCGCGCGTCGTCGTTCCACCGCGCGGCGGCGTCGTCGCGCACGAGCATCGCCGCCACCCCGCCCCCGGAGAGCAGCGC
>JBILLI010000098.1:0-15421 GCA_044376155.1 Polyangiales bacterium | reverse complement strand
CGTGGCCTTCTCGGTGTGGTCCGGGCACGCGGGGTAGCCCGGCGCCGGACGAATGCCGCGGTAACGCTCCGCGAGGAGGTCGTCGATCGAGAGGTCCTCACCCGCGCCGAAGCCCCAGCGGGCGCGCGCGGTCTGGTGGAGCATCTCCGCGAAGGCCTCGGCGAGGCGATCGGCGAGGGCCTCGGCCATGATGGCGTTGTAGTCGTCGTGGTCGGCCTTGAAGCGCGCGACCACCGCGTCGAGCCCCTCGCCCGCGCTCACGGCGAAGGCCCCGAGGTGGTCGCGCAGCCCCGAGCTCCGCGGCGCGATGAAGTCCGCGAGGCAGCGGGCGCCCTTCGCGACGTCCTTCGTCGACTGCTGCCGCAGGAAGTGCACGCGCGCGAGGAGGTCGTCGCGGGCGTCGCCCCGGTAGACCTCGACGTCGTCGCCCACGGCGTTCGCCGCGAAGATCCCGTAGACCCCGCGGGGCCGCAGCGCGCGCGACGCGATGAGCTCGTCGAGCAGCGCGTTGCCGTCGGCGAAGAGCTTCTTCGCCTGCTCGCCGTAGACCTCGTGGGAGAAGATCCGCGGGTACACCCCCTTGAGCTCCCAGGTGTGGAAGAAGGGCGTCCAGTCGATGTAGGGGCGCAGCGCCTCCACCGTGGGCTTCACCACCACGGGCCCGAGGCTCTCGGGCGTCGCGACGTCCTCCGCGCGCCAGCCGAAGGCCGGGGTCGACTCCCGCGCGGCCGCGAGCGGGCTGAGCTCCACCCGCGGGGCGCCGTGGATCCGCCGCAGCGACTCCATCTCCTCGCGGTGCGCGGCGACGAAGGCGTCGCGGCCGTCATCGCTGAGCAGCGACGACGTCACCGGCACCGCGCGGCTCGCGTCGAGCACGTGCACCACGGGCTGCTCGTAGTGCGGCGCGATCTTCACCGCGGTGTGCGCGCGGCTCGTGGTGGCGCCGCCGATGAGCAGCGGGATCTTCATCCCGAGGCGCTGCATCTCCCGCGCGACGTGGGTCATCTCGTCGAGCGACGGGGTGATCAGCCCGCTGAGCCCGATGATGTCGGCCTTCACCTCCCGCGCGCGCTCGAGGATCTTCTCGCAGGGGACCATCACCCCCATGTCGATGACCTCGTAGTTGTTGCACGCGAGGACCACGCCCACGATGTTCTTGCCGATGTCGTGCACGTCTCCCTTCACGGTCGCGAGCACCACCTTGCCCTGCGTGCGCACGGCCTCGCCCGCGGCGACGCGCTCGGCCTTCTCGGCCTCCATGAAGGGCGTGAGCCAGGCCACGGCCTTCTTCATCACCCGCGCCGACTTCACCACCTGCGGGAGGAACATCTTCCCCGCGCCGAAGAGGTCGCCCACCACGCTCATGCCCGCCATCAGCGGGCCCTCGATGACCGCGAGGGGACGTCCCAGGCTCTGCCGCGCCTCCTCGGCGTCTTCGACGATGAAGGTGTCGATGCCCTTGACCAGCGCGTGGGTGATCCGCGCCTCCACGGTGCCCTTGCGCCAGGCCTCCTCCTCCTTGCGATCGGTCGCCGCGCCCGCGCCGTCGGCCTTGAGCCGCTCGCCGTGCTCCACGAGGCGCTCGGTGGCGTCGGGGCGGCGGTTGAGCAGCACGTCCTCCACGAGCTCGCGCAGCGCGGGGTCAATCTCCTCGTAGACCTCGAGCATCCCCGCGTTCACGATCCCCATGTCGAGCCCCGCGCGAATCGCGTGGAGCAAGAACGCGGAGTGCATCGCCTCGCGCACGCGGTTGTTCCCGCGGAAGCTGAACGACACGTTGGAGATCCCGCCGCTGACCTTGGCGTGCGGGAGGTTGGCCTTGATCCACCGCGTGGCCTCGATGAAGTCCACGGCGTAGTTGTTGTGCTCCTCGATGCCCGTGGCGACGGTGAGCACGTTGGGGTCGAAGATGATGTCCTGGGGGGGAAGGCCCTCCTCCACGAGGATGCGGTAGGCCCGCGCGCAGATACGGATCTTGTCGTCGTAGGTCGCCGCCTGGCCCTGCTCGTCGAAGGCCATGACCACCGCCGCGGCGCCGTAGCGCAGCACCTCCCGGGCGCGCTCGCGGAACGCCTCCTCGCCCTCCTTGAGCGAGATGGAGTTCACGATCCCCTTGCCCTGCAGGCACTTGAGCCCCGCCTGGATCACCTCCCACTTCGAGGAGTCGACCATGAACGGCACCTTCGCGACCTCGGGCTCGCTCTGCAGCAGCGAGAGGAAGCGGGTCATCGCCGCCACGCCGTCGATCATCCCCTCGTCCATGCAGACGTCGATGACGTTGGCGCCGTTGTCGACCTGCTGCCGCGCGATGGCCACGGCCTCCTCGTAGTGACCCTCGCGAATGAGCTTCGCGAACTTCGGCGACCCGGCGACGTTGGTGCGCTCGCCGATCATCATGAAGACGCCCGGCTGCTGGGTGAAGGGCAGCGAGCCCGAGAGCCGCAGGGGCTCGGGCGAGGCCTCGGCGTGCGCCGCGAGGGGGCGCGGGGCGACGTCGCGCAGCGCCTTCGCGATGGCCGCGATGTGCTCGGGGGTGTTGCCGCAGCAGCCGCCGGCGATGTTGATGAGGGAGCCCTTCGCGAAGTCGCCGAGGTAGCGCCCCATGTCGTCGGGCTCGAGGTCAAAGCCCGTGGGAGACAGGGGGTTCGGCAGACCCGCGTTGGGGTAGCACGACACCGCCACGTCGCTCTTCGCGGCGAGCTCCGCGAGGAAGGGGTACATCAGGTCGGGGCCCAGGGAGCAGTTGAGCCCCACCGACAGCGGGTGCACGTGGCGCACGGCGTTCCACAGCGCCTCGACGGTCTGCGCCGAGATCATGGTCTCGCCGCCGCGCCCCACCGCCGCGGAGATCATCACCGGGAGCTTCACGCCGTCGGCCGCGAAGACCTCCTCGATGGCGACGAGCGCGGCCTTGGCGTTGAGCGAGTCGAAGATGGTCTCGACGAGCAGCACGTCGACGCCGCCCTGCATCAGCGCGCGGATCTGCCGCGCGTACGAGTGCTTCACCTGGTCGAAGGTGACCACGCGAAAGCCGGCGTCTTCGGCGTCGGGCGAGTTCGAGAGCGAGACCGTGAGCGGCCCCACGGCCCCGGCCACGAAGCGGCGCCGTCCGTCGGCCTGCGCGGCGCGGTCGGCGGCCTCGCGGCACTGCTGGGCGCTGGCGACGTTGATGTCCCAGGCGAGCTGGTCGAGGAAGCTGTCTTCGAGGATGCGCTGGTAGAACGCCGGGTCCTTGCGGCCGCCGCGCTCGCGCGGGTCTTCGACGAAGAACTCGCTCTGCGTGATGCTCGTGGCGCCGAAGGTGTTCGTCTCGAGGATGTCAGCGCCGGCGTCGAGGAAGCGCCGGTGGATGTCGAGCATCATCGCGGGCTGTGTGAGGCAAAACAGGTCGCCGTTGTTGAGCAGGTCCTTGTCGGCGTCGGCGAAGCGCTCCCCGCGGATGTCGCGCTCGGTCATCCCGTAGGTGCGAATGGTGGTGCCAGTGGCGCCGTCGATGATCGCGATGCGCTCGCGCAGCAGCTTCTCAAGGGGATGAAGGGACATCAGACTCCTCGGCTCCCTCCGCGCGTCGCGCGGCTCAGACGTGCGCTTCTCTGCCATTCGGGCGCCCGAGCGCAACACCCACGGGAGAATTCCGCGCGGCCGCGCGCCCCAACCTCAGCCCCCAGCGCGCGCGACGCCCCGCACCGCGAGCACCCGCTCGACGGCGCGCAGCAGCTCCTCGACCGAGAACGGCTTGGCGAGGAACACCGTCTGCGACCGCAGGAGCTCGGCCCGCACCGCGGGGTCGCCGGTGTGCCCCGACATCAGGATCGTCGCCACCGCGGGCCACTCCAACCGCACGACCTGCAAGAGATCAGCGCCGCTGCTGCCGGGCATGGCGAAGTCGGTGAGCAACACGTCAACCGGGGTGCCGCGCTCCAGGATCGCCAGGGCCTCGCCGGCGCTCGCGGCCGTGCTGACCTCGTATCCCAGCCGCCCGAGCAGCCGCGCGGCGCCGCGGGTGATGGTCGCTTCGTCGTCGACGACCAGGAGTCGCGCCAGCGCCGCGGAGGGGGCAGCAGCCGCGTCGGCGCGCGGGGCGGTCGGCACCTCGCGCGCCACCATCGGCAGCAGGAGATCGAAACGCGCGCCGAGGTTCGGCGCCGAGGTCACCGAGACCGCGCCGCCGGCGTCGCGCACGACGCGTCGCACGTTGGCGAGACCCATCCCAGAGCCGCGGAGCTCGTCCTTGGTGGAGTAGTCCGACTGAAAGATCTTCTCGAGGCTCTCCGGGGCGATGCCGATGCCGTCATCAATGACCGAGAGTCGCGCGTAGTGACCGTCGTCGAGCTCGGCGTGATCCCGGAGCTCGGCGACCTCGGCGCCGACCCGCACGCGGCCGGGGCGCAGCGCGAGCTCCACCGCGTCGCGGGCGTTCTCCACCACGTTGATCACCGCGAGCTCAAGCTGGGCGGCGTCGACCCTCACCCGCAGCGGGGCGTCGTGCAGCGAGACTTCCAGCGTCGCCGCGTCTTCGACGAGCCCGCGGAGCAACCAGGACATCTCTTCGAGCCAGGCGTTGAGCTCGATCTCCACGGGCTGCAGCACCTGCTGCTGGGTGAACACCTGGAGCTGGCGGGTGTTCGCCGCCATGCGCACGACCGCGAGGCGCATCGCCGCGAGCTCAGCGTTCGCCGAGGGGGTCGCCACCCGCTCAAGCGCGAGCCCGTCGAGGGCCGAGCGCAGCGCCTGGAGCTGGTTGTTGAACTCATGGGCCAGACGCGCCGCGAAGCGACCGATGCCAGCGGGCCTCGCAGGGTCGTGGCGAGCGGTGAGCAGAAAGCCCTCCCCCGCGGGGACCACCCGGACCGGCATCGCCGTCGCCAGGGCGCGCGCGCGGACCTCCACAGAGGCCTCCCGGTCTCGCTGCGCGAGGCGCAACGCCTCCACGAAGCCGCCGCCGGATCGCAGCGTCAATCGCTCAGGCGCGTGCAGCGGGAGGTCATCGGTGGTGGCGCCGATGAGCCGCAACCCCTGCTCGTTGGCGTGGGTCACGACGTAGTCGAGCACCGCGCCCTCGTCGTCGCGGTGCACCCCGAGGGCGAGCGTGGGCTCGACGCAGAGCGAGGTCGCCGCAAGCGCCACCGCCGACTCGACGAGCCCAAGGCGCAGGGAACTCGGCCGGATCTGGCTCTCCCAGCGTGACGGGGCCTCGTTCGGTTCCGCGCGGGGTTTTGACCAACGGGACATGGAAGATTCAGCGTGAGAGGTCAGGAGGAGCCCAGGGATCTCAGGCCGCGCGCGGAGTCTGCAACACATGGAGCGTCTCCAGCAAGCGGGCATCGCTCGTCCGCGTAACCCGGGTGGCACCCCAAAGGCCCACCGTGCAAGGCGCGACGCGGGTTGCGCCCGGAGCGAAGCTGCGGCATTTCGCGCGTCCTCGATGCCCCCGAGCGCCCCACCAGGGCCGACGCGGGGGGCCGACCGGAGCGCCGCCATGTCCTACAAGAAGTGGAACCACACCGTCGCCGCTGCCATTCGCGCGGGTGCCGCCGAGCAGCCTGACCGCACCGCCTTCGTGTTCGAGGTGCCCGGCGAGGAGCCCCGCCCGTACACGTACGCGAAGCTCCACCGGGAGTGCCTGCGCCGCGCCGCGGCGATGTACGCCGAGGGACTGCGCCGGGGTGACCGCGTGGCGATGATCGTGCCGCTGCCCGAAGACTTCGTGCTCACCTTCCTCGGCGCCACGCTCGCGGGCATCGTGCCGGTGCCGATGTATCCCCCGGTGGCCCTCGGCAAGGTCGAGAGCTACACGAAGAACGCCGAGCACATCGTCTCGTCGTCGGGCGCGCGCATGCTGCTCACCACGAAGCAGGTCCGCCCCCTCGTGGGCTCGCTGCTCGAGCAGGGCACCGTCGAGAAGCTGATGACCCTCGAGAGCTTGAACCTCGACGCGACCACCGAGGGGGTCGAGGCCGACGTGCGCCCCGACGAGCTGTGCTTTCTGCAGTACACCTCGGGCAGCACCTCGGCGCCCAAGGGCGTCATGGTCACCCACGGCAACCTCAGCGCGAACTGCTTCGCGATCATGCGCACGGGCACCGAGAGCGTCGACGCCAAGGACGACGACGTGGGCGTCTCGTGGCTGCCGCTCTACCACGACATGGGGCTCATCGGCTTCGTCATCGCCCCGCTGATGGACCGCATCCCGATCACGTTCATCCCCACGATGGAGTTCGTGAAGCGGCCGGTCTACTGGCTCGAGATGCTCACGAAGTACAAGGCCACGATCACCTTCGCGCCGAACTTCGCGTGGGCCCTCGCGGCCCGCAAGGTGCGCGACGCCGACCTCTCGAGCTACGACCTCTCGCGCCTGCGCGTGGCGGGCTGCGGCGCCGAGCCCATTCAGCCCGCGACGCTGCGATTGTTCGTCGAGCGGCTGAAGCCCGCGGGCATGCGCTACGAGGCGCTGCTCCCCTGCTACGGCATGGCCGAGGCGACGCTGGCGATGAGCTTCGAGCCCACCTTCGGCGACCTCAAGACCGACGTCGTCGACCTCGAGGCGTTCCGTCAGGGCGAGGCGCGGGCCTTCGACCCGAGCGTCGAGGGCGCGCGCAGCGTCGAGGTCGTGGCCTGCGGACGTGCCATGAAGGACCACGCGCTGGCGGCCTTCGACGAGGCGGGCAATCAGCTCCCCGACCGCATGATCGGCGAGCTCGGGTTCCGCGGTCCGTCGGTGACGCCGGGGTACTTCAACAACCCCGAGGCCACCGCGAAGAGCTTTCGCGACGGCTGGCTCTTCACCGGCGACCTCGGCTACCTCGTCGACGGTCACGTCTACATCTGCGGCCGGGTGAAGGACATGATCATCATCAACGGCCGCAACTACTACCCCACCGACATCGAGTGGCTGGTGCAGGAGGTGGAGGGCGTGCGCAAGGGCGCGGTCATCGCCTTCGGCGTGCAGCCCGAGGGCGCGGCCTCGGAGCAGCTCGTGGTGGTGGCCGAGTGGGCCGCCAAGGACCGCCCCTCCGAGGAGCAGCTCACGGCCATCAAGAAGCGGGTGATGGAGGTGGTGCAGTCGCAGGTCGGCGTGAACGCGTGGAAGGTCGTGATGATCCCCGGCGGATCGATCCCGAAGACCTCGTCGGGCAAGCTGCAGCGCCGCCGCACGAAGCAGCAGTTTGAAGACGGCGTGCTCGGCGCCGAGACCGCGTCTACCGACAGCCTCCAGGCCAAGACCGCGGTGGCGAAGCAGGTCGCGCGCTCGTACGTGAGCATGGCCAAGAGCGAGGTGATGTCGCGCCTCCCCGACCCTGTGCGCGCCATCTTCGGGAACAAGAAGAAGGACTGAGAATCCGAGCTTCCCTCGGGGCGTTTCATGGTTCACCCTCCGCGCCGGTCGCTCACCGCCGCGGAGGTGCCATGGAGCTCGGACAACTGCTCAAGCCGGACCTCGAAGAGCTGATCCAGGCCAAGGAGTGGGACACCCTAAGGGAGACGCTCTCCGAGCTCGACCCCTCCGACCGCGCGGACGTCCTGCAGTGCATCTCCCTGCAAGACAGCGCGATCGTGTTCCGCATCCTCCCGCGGGAGCTCGCCGCGGAGACCTTCGAGTACGTTCCCCTGGAGCTCCAGACCTCGCTCATCGAGACCCTGGGCGACGAGCAGATCCACCGGGTGGTCGACGAGATGGCCCCCGACGACCGCACGCGGCTCTTCGAGGAGCTGCCCGCGGCCGTCACCCGCCGCATCCTCCAGACGCTCTCCCCCGACCAGCGCAAGATCGCCCGGCGGCTGCTCGGGTATCCCGAAGACAGCGCCGGGCGCTTGATGACCCCGGAGTACGTCGCCGTACGTCCCGACATCACCGTTTCCGCCGCCCTCGCGGTGATCCGCGAGCAGGCCCCGCGTCGCGAGACGGTGAACGTGATCTACGTGGTCGACACCCGCGGCCGACTGCTCGATGACATCGAGCTCTCGACCCTGGTCCTCGCCGACCCCGGCGCGCTGATCCAGGACCTCGACGACGGACAGCTCGTGAAGCTCGAGGCCACGGCCACCCGCGAGGAGGTCATCGCGCTGTTCAAGAAGTATGACCGGCTGGCGCTCCCCGTCACCGACACCGGCGGCGAGCTGCTGGGCATCATCACCTTCGACGACGTCCAAGACGTGCAGGCCGAGGTCGCCGCCGAAGACCTCCAGAAGATGGGCGGCATGGAGGCGGTCGAGGCCCCCTACCTCGACATCACCTTCTGGACGATGGTGCAGAAGCGCGCCCCCTGGCTGGCCGTGCTGCTCCTGGGCGAGACCCTCACGGCGTCGGCGATGAGCTCCTACGAGCACGAGATGGAGCGCGCGCAGGTGCTCTCGCTCTTCGTCCCGCTGATCATCTCCGCGGGCGGCAACACGGGCTCGCAGGCGACGACGCTGATCAACAACGCCTTCAAGGGCCAGGAGCTCGAGCTCCGCGACTGGGGCAAGGTCTTCGTCCGCGAGCTCCGCACGGGCCTCATGCTGGGGCTGATCCTCGGTGCCATCGGCGCCGCGCGGATCCTCCTCTGGCCCGGGCGCGAGCGGCTGTACACCGCCCACTTCGTGATGGTCGGCGCCACGGTCGCGCTGAGCCTCATCGGCGTGGTGCTCTTCGGCTCCGTCACCGGCTCGATGCTGCCGTTCCTCCTGAAGCGCGCGCGGCTCGACCCCGCCACGGCCTCTGCACCGCTCGTCGCCACGCTCGTCGACGTGACGGGCCTGGTGATCTACTTCAGCGTGGCCAGCGCGGTGCTCCGCGGCTCGCTGCTCTGAGTCACGTTCCCTGCGCGCGCCCGCCCACGACCTCACCAAAGGTGGGGTAGGTCCCGCTGTCGCGCAGCGAGCGCGCGGTGAGCGCGTCGACCACGGCGGACCATGCCGCGGGGTGATAGATCAGCCCGTGGTGCCCGATGCCCGGCAGGGTGATTATTGTGGAGCCTTCGAGCGACGCGCTCGCGGCATCCACCAGCAGGTCGATGCCCCCCACGACACTCGTGACCTGGGTGCGCGCGAGTCGGTGACGGGTCGAGGCCAGCGCACGCAGCGGTGAGCTCCCCGGGGAGAGCTCGCGCGCGAGGTTCAGCGGCCATCCCCGCGCGCGGTCGGTGCCCTTGTGCGGCGTGCCCATGGCCACCAGCGCGTCGACCCGTCCACCCAGAATCTGCGCGTACCACCGCGCGATGAGCCCGCCCAGGGAGTGCGCCACGATGCACACCGGGCCGTGCGGATGGGCCCGCGTGATGGCGTGCTGCAGGCGACGCGCATGCGACTCGATGGAGCCCGTAGGGGTGTAGTTGAAATGTAGCTGTCGCGGCGCGACCCCGCGCGCGGCGAGGTCGTCCGAGAGCGGGTTCCACACGCCCGCCGAGGCGAAGTACCCGTGCACGAAGACCACGAGATGATCGCTCGCGCCCTCGACGCGGAGCGTGCGTCGGAGCTGCGGGATCAAGATCCCCTGCCGCGCCACCGAGGCCATCTCACGGACCACCTCGAGGCGCTCTCGGACGCGGGACCGTCTCATGACGTTCTCGTAGCACGCCCGCAACACGCGATGAAAGTTCCGATGCGCGGGGGAAACGCCTGCGAATTCGGCGCGTCAGGTGCAACCCGGGTGACGCACCGCGGAGCTCAGTCGTTCGACGCCTCGACCCAGCGCGCGAGCGTCTGCGCGGCCCGCCCGCTGTCGATGGCGTCACGCGCAAGCTCCGCGGCCTCGCGCAGGTCGCTGGTCACGTCGGCCACCGCCAGCGCCGCCGCCGCGTTCAGCAGCACCGCGGTGCGCGGCCCGCCGCCGTGACCCGCGAGCACATCGCGGATCATCTCGGCGTTGTGCGTGGGGTCTCCGCCGCGGAGCGTGTCGAGCCCGACGCGCTCCAGGCCAAAGTCCGACGGCACCACGGTGCTCTCGGTGATCACCCCCTGACGGAGCATCACCACCTCGGTCGGTCCCGCTGGAGAGACCTCGTCGATGCCGCCGCCGCCGTGCAGCACCCACGCGCGCCGGGTGCCCAGCAGCGCGAGCACCTCGGCCATCGTGCGGAGGTACCGCCGGTCGTGCACGCCCAGGAGCTGATGCGTCGCGCCCGCGGGGTTCGCGAGCGGGCCCAGCAGGTCAAAGATCGTGCGAAACCCCAGCTCCTGCCGAACCACGCCCGCGTTCGAGAGCGCGACGTGGAACGAGGGCGCGTAGAAGAACCCGATCCCGACATCGCGAAGGCACCGCGCGACGACCTCGCGCGAGGCGTCGAGGCGCACGCCCAGGGCCTCGACCACGTCGGCCGAGCCTGTGCGCGAGGTCACCGCGCGGAGACCGTGCTTCGCGACCTTGATCCCGCAGCTCGCGACCACGACGGCCGCGCAGGTGGAGACGTTGAAGGTCGACGCCGGCCCCCCCCCGGTGCCGCAGGTGTCGAGCACCGCGCCCTGCACCGGCGCCATCGCAGTGGCGCGTCGTCGGAGCGCGCGGGCGGCCGCGCAGATCTCCGTCACCGTCTCGCCCTTCATGCGCAGCGCGGTGGCGAGCGCGGCGATCTGCGGCGCCGAGGCGTCGCCCGAGAGCACCGACTCCACGGCGTCGCCGGCCTCCCGTTCATCCAGGTCGCGGCCCTCGATGAGGGTGCGCAGGGCGTCGTGGATCATCGCCCGACGCTACCTCACCCGCTTCGCAGCAGCGCAGCGATCGTCGGGGACGCCCGCGGCTGCGATCGCCTTGACACCCTGTCAGCGCCGACGATACCGTCGCCGCGCTTTCGCGACGCACCTACGAATTGCGCGGCCCACGCGGGTCACGCAGCGCGGCGCGACACCGCAACGAGACGACGAGAGGAGCCTCTGCGCCGATGGCCGACGAGAAGAAGAAGCCCGACCTCAAGGCACGCTTGAACCGAACCCAGGTCGGTCAGAACCTCGGCGCGGGCGTCGTCGCCCCGCCGGACGCCTCTGCCCCCGCCGCGGTGCCCGCGCCGCCGGGGCTCGAAGGCATCGTCGCGCCGCCGGTGGCCGCCGCTGACGACCTCGCGGTGCCGGACTTCATCCGTCAACAGATGGCGGAGAAGGCCGCCGCCGAGGCCCGCTCTGCCGCCGAGGCCCGCGCCGCCACCGAGCGCGCCGCGCAGCAGGCGAAGGTCCAGGCCGCGGCCGCAGACCCCTTCGCCGCCAGCGAGACCGCTGCGTCCGCGCAGGCGCAGGACATCAAGCTCTTCGTCGACGGCCGCGAGGTCAGCGACGACGAGGTCGGTCGGCAGAAGACCGGCTCGCGCGTGGGCCTCGTCGTCGTGGGCGTGGTCGCCCTCGGCGCGGGTCTGCTCTTCGGTGACCTCCGCGCGAGCAAGCGCGAGGCCGAGCGCGCCACGGGCGCCATCACCGCGGTGCGCCAGCAGGTCGACACGGCGGGCGCGATCGTCGCGACGCTCAAGGAGCGCGTCGAGCAGGCCGCCACGGCCGCGGGCGTGCCGACCAGCGAAGGTGAGAACCAGCCCGCGCCCACCGCGCAGGCCACTGTGAACGAAGAGCTCGCGAGCTGGTTCGCGTCGCAGCCCCCCGAGCCGCCGTTCAGCGAGACGGCGTACGCGGGTCGCGTCGGCCGCCTCCGCCCCGAGGTGGTCGAGAAGCTCATGAAGTTCCACATCGAGATCAACGAGACGTGGGCGGAGCTCCGGCGTCACACCGCGCTGTCGCAGGGCGGCCAGCTCACGCTGATCCGCGCGTCGCTCAACGACCTCACGCGGGTTCGCGGTGAGTTCCAGCGCATGATGGTGGTCTTCAACCCGGGGACCGCGGGTGGCCCGCCGGTGCTCGGCACGCTGGTGTTCGCGCAGCCCGGCGAGGGCGGCAACTTCACCATCACCCCGGTGCCCCAGCGCACGCAGCCCACCCGCACGATGTACACCGCGGGCGACCTCGCGGCGACGATGGCCACCGTGGGCGTGCCCGTGTCGGTGCAGGCCGGCATCGCGCCCCAGGTGGTGCGTGGCCTCACCGCGCCCTGGAACGACTACGTCACCCGGCTCCGCCGACTGCGCAGCCTCGCCGACCAGCTCCAGCAGGACCATCGCGCGCTCTCGCAGGCGCTCAACACCTCCGCCGCGGCGCACTGACCCTTCGCCCCCGCCCGCTCGGCGACGCCGAACCGGCGGGGGCGCCCCCCTCCCAACACAGCAGTCTTCAGTCGGAATGGGTCGGGTCTTCGAGCAGCCGCTCGAGACGCGTGAGCTGCGGCGCGTCGGTCGGCGACATCACCTCTTCACGGTCGGCCCAGAACGTCAAGAAGACCCTCGCCGCGGTCTTCAACTCGTCGTGGTGGAGCAGGTTGCCGACGCCCTCGACCACCGCCGCGGAGGGGACCACCACGGCGCGGCGATGCATCTCCAGCACCCAGATCGCCCAGCGGGGATCGCACTTGAGCCGCGCGAGCTGCAGCGCGTACTCGGCGATGCGACTGAGCTGGGCGCCATCGATTTCACCGAGCCGCAGGCGGTCTTCGGTCTCCTCGGCGGCGCGCTTGAGCAGTCGGTCGGCCTCGCTGAGCTTCTCTGTGCGCAGCGCGCGCTCGAGCACCTCGCCCAGCATCTGCAAGATCCACCCGCGGCGCACGGGCACGCCGATGCCCGAGACCGTGTCCTCTTCGGTCACCGCGGTGATCGAGTGGCCGCAGTGCGGGCACGACTGCGGCCCCTCGGGGAACGGGGTCTTGCAGCGCGAACAGAGGCGCATCGCGCCCGTGGCGCGGATCGCCCGCGGATCGCTGTCGACCTTCAGGAAGACCAGCTCCTGCGCGCCCAACCGAACGCGGTCGCCATCGACCAGCAGCACAGGGTCGCCCACGGGACGTCCATTGACCCGCGAGCCGTTGCGGCTCCCGAGGTCCACGAAGGTCGCGACGCCCCCCTGCACGATGATCCGCCCGTGCTGACGTGAAATCAGCGGGTCTTCAATGGTGATCTGGCACTCCGGGCTGCGCCCGATGAGGGTGTCTCCCGGCGGCAGGTCGAACTCCTGCAACAGGAATCGTAGGCGGAATCTCGACACGGCTTCGATCCTAGAGGTGCTGAATTCCAGGTGTCAACGCGAACCTGCGCGGGCGTGCTACGATCGCGTCGCCGATGACGAACGACGCGACCGCTCCGGGCGACGGCTCCCTGCTTGCGCTGCAGCGCGCCCTCGACACGCTCGTGGCCCCGCTCCTCGCCCGCGATGGCGCGGGGATCGAGATCCACGCACTCGACGACGGCGTGCTCGAGCTCCGTGCATCGGGCTCGCTGCGAGGCTGCCCCGGCCGCACCTGGACCGCCCGCGGCGTCATCCTCCCGGTCGTGCGCACCGTGGACGCGTCGATCCTCGACGTTCGCATCATCTGACTCAGAACCCCAGCCCGCCGAGCGGGTCGTTGTCATCGATGCCTGCGTCGACCCGCGCGGCGGGCGTTCGTCCGGCGTTGGTCCCAGCCGCGCCAGCGGGCGACGTGCGCCCCGCGCTCCCCGGCCCCACGGGCGCGCCCGTCACCGAGGCCGAGGCCGCCGCGCCCGCGTCGGCGCTGCTCACCCGACGGATCTTGCCCGTGATGCGGTCCACGATGTCGGCGTTGGGGTCGCCGCTGACGTTGCCCACCTCGGGCTGCGCCATGTCGGCAGGGCCCGCCGCGCGGACGTTCTTCGTCGGCACGTTGCGACGCAGCGTCGCGAGGTTCGAGAGCGTGCCCAGGTCCTCGTACACGAAGAGGAAGAGGTCGTAGAACGTCCTCTGGTCGTGCACGCGGAGGTGAGAGGTCTCGTCGCGCCAATCAACGAAGTCGAGCCGCGCGCCGTTCATGCGCCGCCGGCCCGCGCCGAAGAGCGCGTCGAGCTGGTCGGCGAACTGCGCGAAGGTGTCGCGGCTCCCGACGAGGCGGCGCTCCCGCGCACGCTTCCACAGCCGGTCGTTGATGAAGAAGAAGAACTCGCGGTTGCCCTGCGCGTCGGCGTACACGAGCATCGACTCGTTGTTGTTGTGCGTGTACTCCTCGCCCACGAGCGACTGGTCCCACGCCCGGTGCGTGCGGTCGCCGTCGAAGACCACGTAGGTCTGCTCGATGCGGCGAATGTCACGGTCGCGCTCGGAGTTCAGGCGAAACAGCTCGATCTGCCCGAGGTTCTTCGCACGCGGCGCGTACTCCGCGCGCACCCGCAGCCGAAAGAATTCCAGCACCTGCTCGTGGGTGATCCCCCAGCGAAGCGGCTGAAGCTCCTGCGCGATGCGGTTCGACGTGGGCGGCTCGTCCACCGGCGCGGGCGCCGCGACCGGCGGACGGCGGGGGCGACGCGGCTGCGTCAGCGCCTCGATGCCGAACAGCGAGGACGCGAAGGTCATGATCCCCACCAGGGCGAACTTCCTGCTCATGGACGACGATCCCTTCCTGAGGCGTTGAAGGCCGCGCACTATACATCACCAACGCGGCGCCCCGATGAAACGTCGCGCCCCCGTTCGGAGATTCACCGCCGTCACCAATTGCCCGCCCGCGGACTATGCTCCCCGTGAGACCCACCATGCGCGCCACGCACCGACGACTCGCCTCCGCCGCCGCAGCCCTCGCGCTCAGCGCGCTGCCGGCCCTGTGCCTCGCCGACGACAACCAGTTCTCGCAGGCGCTGCGCAGCCGGGGCCTCTCCGGCGCGCTGCCCTTCGCGTTCATGGGCGGACTGCTCACCGCCCTCACCCCGTGCGTCTATCCCCTCATCGCGATCACCGTGTCGGTCTTCGGCGCGCGCAACGTGAGCCGCGGCCGTGCGGTGCTGCTCTCGACCTCCTTCGTGCACGGCATCGCCGCGTTCTTCGTGCCGCTGGGCCTCTTCGCGGCGTTCACCGGCCGCGTCTCCGGCGCCCTCGCGGGGCACCCCGCGGTGCAGCTTTTCGAGGCCACGCTGATGTTCGTGATGGCTGCGAACATGTTCGGCTTCTTCGAGATCTCCCTTCCCGCCTCGGTGCAGACGCGCCTCGCCGAGGTCGGCGGCATCGGGGTGAAGGGTGCCTTCGCCATCGGCGTCGCCACGGGCCCCATCGCCGCCCCATGCGCCACCGCGGGCCTCGTCGCGATCCTCGACCACGTCGCCAACCAGCGCTCGATGCCCCAGGGCGCCCTCGCCCTCTACGCCTACTCCCTCGGCCTGGGGCTCCCGTTCTGGCTCGTGGGCGCGCTCTCGCTGGGCCTCCCCAAGCCCGGCGTCTGGATGGAGCGCATCAAGAGCGTCTTCGGCCTCGCCCTCGTGACCATCGGGCTCTGGTACCTCCGTCACCTCGTGCCGGTGCTGCGCGAGCCGCCCGCCGCGGTGCCGCACGCCCGATGGTTCTTCGCGGTGCTCATCGCCGCAGGCCTCGCCGTCGGCGCGGTGCACCTCTCCCTCAAAGACGGCTCCCCCGCGCAGCGCGCGCG
>JBILLI010000663.1:0-4331 GCA_044376155.1 Polyangiales bacterium | reverse complement strand
ACACCGGCGACGCCGCGCGCAGGACCGCGCGCACGCCGTCTGCGGGCCATTCATTGGCGACGCACCCGAGGACCATCACGCCCCGCGCGCCCTGCGCCGCGAGGTGATCCAGGGAGGCGGCCAGCGCGTCGACGGTGCCGCGCTCGTCCACCGTGTGCAGCATCGCTCAGCGCCCTCCGTGGGGCGGCGGACCCGACAGCGGCTCCCGGCGCGACGGGCTCGGGGCGCTCTCTCGCATCAGCTCGCAGCCGAGCGCGCGCAGCGCGTCGCGCTCCGCCGGGCGCTCCACCCCCTCGGCGATGAGCCGGGTGCGCGAGCGGCGGCAGATCCGCAGCAGGGTCTCGACGAGCTCCCGGCGCGCCTCGTCCTGGTCGATCAGGTGCACCAGCGGCGCGTCGACGATGGCGAACTCGGGGCGGAGCTTCTGCATCCACCCGACGCTGGCGTACCCCTCGCCGAGGTTGCGCAGCGCCACGCGAAACCCGTTCAGGCGCAGCGTCGCGAGGCGGGCCTCGACCTGCCCGATGGACGCGAGCTGCGCGCGCTCTGACACCGTCAGCACCACGCGCGGCGCCAGGGCCAGGAAGGGGGCGTCGTGGGCGAGGTGCTGGGTGAGGAGCTGCCACGGGTGGAGCTGCACGAAGAGGGGTCCGCGGGGCGCAGGGCCCGACGCCGCGGTCGCCACCAGCGCCGCCCGCACCGCCGCGCCGTAGCGCTCCACCTCGCCGAGGGCCTCCGCGGCGGCGAGCAGCGTCGCGGCGTCGGTGAAGGGGCCGTGGCTGCACGGGTCCGCCTCCCACCCGAAGGTCTCGCCGCCCGCGCACGGGACGATGGGGAGCAGCCGCAGCGAGAGCGTGCGCAGCGAGGCCTCGAAGCGTTGACGCGTATCCGACAGGTCTTCGAGCAGCTTCGCGGGGATCCGTGAGCGCAGGAGCGCCCGTTGGAGCCGCGCGGTCCTGCCCTCGTCGAGGGCGTGGCGCACCGCGACCTTGAAGGCGTCGATGTCGAAGGGCTTGGGGAGAAAGCCCGCGACCTGGCCCTCGATGGCGCGTTGAACGTCGGGCTGCGAGAGCCCGGCGGAGATCACCAGCACCGGCATCGCAGGGTGGTCGTGGGCGGCCACGGCGAGGAGGTCCAGGCCGTTGCGCGGACCGAGATGCACGTCGGTGATGAGCAGGTCGACGGGGGCCGACGCGAGGAGGCTCTGCGCCTCTTCGTAGGAGCCCGCGGTGCGCACGCGGTAGCCCTCGCGGCGAAGGGCGCGGCCCAGCGCCTGGCTCAGGGGCACGTCGTCGTCGACCACGAGCACCGACGGCGCCTCGCGCGGCGCCTCGTCGCGCGTCAGCGCCATCGGGGGCGGCGCCGAGGGGAGCGTCGACGGATGCGCCACGGACGGCGCGACGGCGAGCTCGTCGAGCGCGGCGCGGGCGAGGTGCGCGGTGGAGCACGGGCGGCGCAACGAGCGCACGCCGGGGGGGACGCGGGTGGCATCGAGTCCGCCCACCACGAGCAGCGCGGCCGTCGGGAGACGCTCCCGCAGCCGCGCGAGCACAGACTCCTGCGCGGCCCCGTCGCCCAGCGCCGAGACCTCGACCACGGCGACGCGCACGTCGTGGACCTCGGCGCCCAGGGCGCGCGTGACCTCCTCGGGGTCGGAGAGCTCGCGCACCTGCAGACCCACGAGGCTGAGCCCCCGCGCGTACGCGCGTCGCACGGGGCCGACGGGCAGGATCAGCGCGCACAGCTCTCCGCCGGCGCGGTGCAGCATCGCCCCGAGGGACTCGGTCTCGTCGACGAACTCAGGCTTCGTCGCCACGAGCGGGAGCTCTACCTCGAAGTCGGTGCCCACCCCGGGCTCGCTGCGCGCGCGGACCGCGCCGCCGGCGGCCTCGACGAGCGCCCGCGCCGTCGGCAGGCCGAGGCCCGTGCCCAGGCCCGCGGGCTTGGTGGTGAAGAAGGGGTCGAAGATGCGCGCGAGGGTGTCGGCGCCCATGCCCACGCCGGTGTCGCAGAAGCGCAGCAGGGCGCGGGTGGGCGCGCCTTCGTCGGGCAGGCGGGCGAGCTCGATGCGCAGCGTGCCGCCGTCGGGCATGGCGTCGCGCGCGTTGGCGGCGAGGTTGAAGATCACCTGCTCGATGGAGGTGACGCCGAGACCCACCACGAGGGAGTCGGCGCCGAGGCGCATCTGCAGGGCGATGCCGCTCCCGACGAGGCGCTCCAGCGTGGGCCGCGCGCTCGCCAGCACCTGCGCGACGTCGGCGGCGACGCCCTGCTCCGCCCGCGGCGGGCGCGCGACCTGCAGGAGCTTCTCCATGAGGCGCGCGCCGGTCCAGTTGGCGCGGAGCACCTCGCGGAGGTCGTCGCGGCACTGCGAGAGGTTGTCGGCCTCCAGGGCGAGCTCCGCGAAGGACCCGATGGCGGTCATCACGTTGTTGAAGTCGTGCGCGACGGCGGCGGCGAGTCGACCGGCGACCTCCATGCGCTGGCTCGCGCCGAGGGCGTTCCGCGCCTCGCGCTCTCGCGTCACGTCCAGCAGGAACACCATGGTCATGGGCTCCTCGGGGGCTTGTCCCTCCACCGGCGAGACCACGGCCGAGACCCAGAAGCGCGTGCCATCGGCGCGCTGACAGAGCACCTCACGGCGGTCCCGCCCGCCGGTGGCGATGGCCTCGCGCAGGGCGCGGGCGTCTTCGCCCTCCCGGTCCACGGCCAGCACACACGGCGGCGCCGACAGGACCTCCTCCAGGGAGCGTCCCGCCATGTGCAGGTACTCTGCGTTGGCGTAGGCGATGCGAGGTTCATCGCCGCGGCGGGAGACCAGGAGCACGCCGATGTGCGCCGAGTGCAGCGCCGCGCGGTAGATCCGCAGGGTGCGCTCGGCGGCGTGTCGCTCCAGCGCGATGGCGACCGTCACGACGAGCATGCGGTCGTCGAAGGGCTTGATGAGGTACCCGTGCGGGCCCACGCCGGTCGCGCGGCGCACGGTGGTGGGGTCGTTGTAGGCCGAGATGAACACGATGGGCCGATCGGCCCGGGCGCGCAGCGCGCGCGCGACCTCGATGCCGTCTTCGCGGTCCCGCAGCCGGATGTCGAGGAGCACGAGGTCGGGCAGGGTCTTCGAGAACAGGGCCACCGCGTCGGTCAGGGTGTCGGCGATCCCGACGACGTCGTAGCCCAGCGCCTGCAGGCGGCACTCGAGGTCGATGGCGACCACCGCCTCGTCCTCGACGATCATCACCCGCAGCGGCCGCCGCGCCGACGAGCGGCCCGCCGCGGAGGTCCCCTGGCCCGCCGGGAAATGGGCGTCGTGGTGGTGCGTCGCGGCCCCGGGAAGCCCCGGCGTGGGCGCCGCGTCGTGGGGGAGGAGGGAGCGGGGAAGCATGGTCATGGGCGATGCGGGGGCTCTCGTTCGGGGCCAGCGGGCCGACGTCGCGGTGGCCTTGTGTCAGAGCTCCTCGAGGCTCGACGAAGGCTCCAACCGCGGCTTCGAAGCCGCGTCAGGCGACGACGCAGTCTGCGACGGGTACAGCCGCGATGGCATGTCCGTGCAGACCCCTATCGTGAGAAGGGTCTGCCGCGGCGCGTGGCGCGACCGCCGTGCCCTCGACCGCGGTCGTCGCGCGCGCGTCGGACGGCGCTACCATCGCGGCTGCCGATGACCACCCGACGAACGGCCGCATGGTTCTGCGTAGGCGTGATCGCGGGCTGCGGTGCGGAGGTCACCGCCCCCGTCGCGCCGACCGATGTGACCGATGTGCCCGCGGTGCGCGACGCGACCGAGGTGACCGACGCGACCGACGTGACCGCGATGCGCGACGCGACCGACGTGATCGCGATGCGCGACGCGACCGACGTGATCGCGATGCGCGACGCGACCGACGTGATCGCGATGCGCGACGCGACCGACGTGATCGCGATGCGCGACGCGACCGTCACGGTGCGGTTCAGCGCGCCCACCGAGGGCGAGACGGTCTCTGACACGGTGATCCTCCGGGCGAACGCGTCGGCGACGGAGGGCGTCGCGCGGGTGGAGTTCTTCAGCGCCGGCGGCGCGTACCGCATCGGCGAAGACCGCACCGCGCCCT
Organism: Polyangiales bacterium; assembly: GCA_044376155.1. GTDB lineage: Bacteria > Myxococcota_A > Polyangia > Polyangiales > JAWKRB01. The sequence goes on along the minus strand of JBILLI010000663.1, from coordinate 246 downwards.
ATGCCCTCGCGTGGGCCACGGCGGGATTCGTCCCCGACGGCGCGCAGCGGCTCCGCGTGGTGGCGTCTGACGCCGCGGGGCGACAGGCGACGCACGAGGTCACGGTGCGCGTGCGCAACGCCCCCGCCAGCACCCTGCCCGCGGACGAGGTCGCGCGCGTCACCGCGTGGTTCGAGGCCCGCCGCGGCGCGCGGTACATGGAGCGTGACTGCCAGCCGACGACGTACCCGGGGTGGGACGCGGTCC
>JBILLI010000662.1:0-4332 GCA_044376155.1 Polyangiales bacterium | reverse complement strand
CGAACTGGTCTCGAACAGGGGGGCGGGCGTATCCTGCAAACGCTTCTGCGCCATGGGGGGCCTCCGGTCTTCGCAACCCTGAGGATCCCTCCCTGGTGCAAGAGCTCCAAGCCCTACGAACTACAGCGAAAGCGCAACGCTACGCGAGGCTGGTTGCGCATCCCGTGGGAGAGGGCGCGCGGTCACGCGGAGGGGGCGAACGTCGAGCTCCATGTTGAGACGCATCACCTGACCGCGCCTTCACACTTCTTCACAGAGCGCCCCGAACGGCCTTCACGGAGCGTGACCAACCTTGTGATCACCGCAGCCCGCTGCGGCCACCGCGACCTCACAAGGAGCACGCACCATGATCGGTTTCCTCATCGGCACCCTCTGCCTCATCGGCCTCGCGAAGACCGTCCGCCGCGCCCGCTACGGATACTATGGCCACGGCTGCGGCAGCCACGGCTGCGGCCCCTCCCTCGGACCCTCGCACGGTCCCTGGGGCCATGACCCCTACCGCGGCCCCTCCCACGGTCCCTGGGGCGGCCCGCGACATCACCGCGGCTGGGGCCACCCCGGTCCCTGGGGCGCGCCCGACGCGGCGCAGGCCATGGACCCCGCGAAGCTCTGGCTCCGCGGACTCTTCGAGCGCCTCGGCACCACCCCCGGGCAGGAGCGGGTGATCCTCGAGGCCGTGACCGCCCTGCGCGGTCAGGGCAGTGAGCTCCGCGGCGCCGCGGAGTCTACCGGCGCGGCGGCCTCGAAGGCCTTTCGTGCCGACAGCTTCGACGTGGCGGTGCTCGGCGACGCCTTCGCGAAGCAGTCCATGGCGGTGGAGAGCGCGCAGAAGTCCGTGGTCGAGGCGCTGCACAAGGTCCACGAGGCCCTCGACGAGCGCCAGCGCCGCATCCTCGCCGACATGCTCGACCACGGCCTCGACCTCTTCGGCCGCACCCACCACGTCTGAACCCCCACGCACGACCGGAGACCCACCATGCGCTACCGACTTCGCATCGCCCTCCTCGCCTTCGGCACCGTCGCGGGCTTCGCCTCGGGCTTCGCCAGCCTGGCGTGTCACCGCCACCACCACGAGGCCCGCCGCGCGGCCTTCGAGCGGCACATCGCCGACGTGTGCGTGAACGCCGCGCTCGACGCTCGACGCCCGCCCCCCCGCTGAACCACACTCGGTGACCCTGTGACCCTCCGCGTGCTGCACATCGACGACGACGCCCGCTTCGCCGAGCTCGTCGCGAAATACCTCTCGCAGAACGGGATCACCGTGCTGCGCGCGGAGGACGGGGGCCGCGGACTCGCCGCCCTCGACGGCACCATCGACGCCGTGCTCCTCGACGTGATGATGCCCGGCCTCGACGGCCTGGAGGTGGTGCGGCGCATCCGGGCGAAGAGCAACGTGCCCGTGCTGATGCTCACGGCCAAGGGCGACGAGACCGACCGGGTCGTGGGTCTCGAGCTCGGCGCCGACGACTACCTCGCCAAGCCCTTCTCCCCCCGCGAGCTCCTCGCCCGCCTCCGCGCCGTGCTGCGCAGAACCCACCCCGACGCGGTGAGCGCGCAGATCACGGTGGGCGACATCGCCATCGACACCACCGCGCGCGAGGCCCGCAAGGCCGGCCAGCGCCTGGAGCTCACCGGGGTGGAGTTCGACCTGCTGGTCACCCTCGCGCGCCGCGCGGGGCGGGTGATCTCGCGCGACGCGCTGCTCGCGCAGGCGGGGCGCGAAGACGCCAACGTCGACGAGCGCGCGGTCGACGTGCACATCTCCCACCTGCGGAGAAAGATCGGCGACGACGCGCGCTCGCCGAAGCGCATTCGCACGGTGCGCGGCGTGGGCTACGTGCTCGTGCGCGACGAGAGCGAGGGCTGAGCCCGTGCGCCCCTGGCACCACCGTCACCCCCACCGGCACCACCCCCCGCACTGTCGGCCCGAGAACCCCGTCACGCGGTACATGAAGGCCCACCTGCACCGGAGGCTCTTCGCGGCCTTCGCGGGGGCCATCGCGCTGTCGATGACCGTGGCGGGCACCGTGGTGGGGGTGATGCACCGCGGGGACGTCTCCTGGCGCGACTCCTCCGCGCGCGTCGGGGCCTTCACCGCGCGCCGCTTCGCCGAGGTGTGGAGGGATCCTCCGCGGAGACACCACCTCGCGCAGGAGGTCGCGCGGGACCTCAACGTGCACGTCACCCTCCTCGGCACCGGCGCCGACGCGACGTACACCCCTGGGGGAGAAGGGCCCGTGGACCTCTGCCGCCGCCCGGTGTTCCGCGCGACGGTGCGCGACGGGGGCGAAGTCGCGGTGTGCACCGCGCCGCCGAAGCGGGGCGTGCGAGGATTTTTGATCCCCCTCGGGGCCGCGGCCCTGGTGCTGTGGCTCATCGCGGGCAAGGTCGCGCGGCGGATGACCCGGCCCATCACCTCGCTCGTCGAGGTGGTCGACGCGATCGGCGAGGGGCGGCTCGACCGACGCGCGCAGCTCCACCCCCACGACGCGGGTGAGCTCGGCACCCTCGCGCGCAGCGTGAACACCATGGCCGAGCGAATCGAGCGGCAGGTGGAGCAGCAGCGCGAGCTGCTCGCGGTGGTCTCGCACGAGATTCGTTCGCCGCTCGCGCGCATGCGCTTCATGGTGGAGACCCTGCGCGACGAGGGTCCGGCCGACCCCGCCACGGTCGACGAGCTCGAGCGCGAGATGCTGGGCATCGACGCGCTGGTGGGCGACCTCCTCGCGAGCTCGCGCATGGACTTCGGCGCGCTGCGCAAGGTCCCCATCGATGTCGCCGAGGCCGCGGCGCGCGCGGCGGAGCGGGCGGGTCTCTCGCCCGACGCGCTGCGATGCGAGGCGACCGGGGCGGTGGCGGGCGACCCCGCGCTGATCGCGTGCGCGCTCGACAACCTGCTGGTGAACGCGAAGAAGCACGGCGGCGCGGTGCGGTCGCTCTCGGTGCGCGAAGACCCGCGGGGGGTGACCTTCGCGGTCGAAGACCGGGGAGAGGGCTTCGCCCCCGAGGAGCTCACGCGGGTGTTCGAGCCCTTCTACCGGGGCGATGACGCGCGGCGGTCGCAGCGCCCTGGGGTGGGCCTGGGGCTCGCGCTGGTGAAGCGCATCGCGGAGGTCCACGGCGGGAGCGCGCGCGCCGAGAACCTCGCGGAGGGCGGCGCGCGGGTGTCGCTCACGCTCCCGCGCGGGGGCGATACGTGAGCATGTACTGCCGCGGCAGCGCGACCCCCTCGCCGTCGCGGGTGTAGCCCGCCTCGGACATCTCCGCGTCGACCTGCGCGGGCGTGAGGCGAAACTCCGCGGGCGGCCCTTCGGGAGACTCGCGGGTGAAGTCGATGATCACCACGCGGCCGTTGGGGCGCAGGGAGTTTCGCAGCGCGCGGTAGTAGGCCGGGCGGTTCTCGATGTGGTGGTGCGTGTCGACCACGAGGATCACATCGACGGGCTCAGGGATGCGCGCGTCGCTGGGCGTCGCGAGCACGCCGCGGAGGTTCGCGAGCCCCTCGCGCTGCGCGCGCGCGTTGAGGAAGCGCACCATGTCTTCTTCGAGGTCCACGGCCCACACGCGGCCCTGGGGCACGGCGCGGGCGAGGCGCGCGGAGAAGTACCCCGTGCCCGCGCCCACGTCGGCGACCTGCGCGTCGGGCGCGAGCGCGAGGTGACGGATCACCTCCTCGGGCCGCTGCCACGCGTCGCGCTCGGGGGCGTCGAAGACCGCGCTCCAACGGGCGGCGTCGTTGAAGCGGTGGTGGTGCGCCGCGCCGTGGTGGTGGTGCCCGTGCGCCTGGGCGTGGGCGGGCGGGGTCGCGGGGGCGCTGGCGCACCCGAGGAGCGTGGCGAGGAGGGGAGCGGCGTGGCGCATGAGGCGCTTCAAGCGCGCCGCGATGCTGTGGGTCAAGCGCAAGCGTTTCGCGCGCGTCGCGGCTCAGCGCTTCGCTTTCGGCACCCACTGGTTCGCGCGCTGGTTCTCCGCGGCCTTCGCCGCCGTCTCGGCGATGCGCCGGGCGCGTGTCGCCGGGGTCTTCGCCTGCTCGATCCACTGCAGGATCCCCTTGCGCACCCCGCGCGGGAACGCGTCGAAGTTCGGTCCCGCGGGGGGCGTCGCGTCGAGCGCGGCGCGGAGGTCGTCGGGCACCACCGCGGCCTCGCTCCCGTCGATGCGCGACCACGAGCCGTCGGCCTTCGCGGCGTCGATGGCGGCGGCGCCCGCGGGCTGCATCCGACCGTCGGCGACGAGCCGCTCGACGCGGGCCTTGTTCGTCGCGGCCCACGCGCTCCCGCGCTTGCGCGGCGCGAAATAGAGCTTCGTGCGCAGCGCGTCGACCTTGCCCGG
>JBILLI010000661.1:0-4337 GCA_044376155.1 Polyangiales bacterium | reverse complement strand
TCCGTTCCCTACACGCTCACGGGGCTCGACCTCACGCCTCCCACGCGGTGTGGGGGCGAGGCGCTGCGGTTCTCCAGCCAGTGCGAGCGGTCCCTGGAGGCCCGCGACCCACACTACTTCTGGGCAAACGACGACGACCACGATGGATACCCCGACGTCTCGACGACGGTCTTCGTGGGGCCCTCCGACGCGCGTCGCACCGCCGTCGCGACCTTCGCGGGTGGACCCGAGGGGTTCTCTCCCGAGCGCTGCACCCTGCGAAACGCACCGTAGAATCCGCGGGTCTCGTCCTCGCGGCGCCCGGAGCGTGACGCGGGCGTTCGGCTTCGGGATCACCCTGGCGCGCGAGCCGCGCGGGCCCTCGCGCACCGCGCTCCGCGCGCGAGGACCCAAGCCTCGCCAATCCGCCGGGGTCCCTGACAACCACCGCAGCGGCGAGCGTACCCTCCGCGGTGGTGGGCCGTGCGACCGCTGATCACCGGAGGCTGCGATGGGACTGACGTCGACCGAATGGACCTGCGAGCACCAGGGGCACTTGATCCGCGTGGTGCACAACTGGTTCTCGGGCGCGAAGCTCTACGTCGACGGCGAGCGCCGCGACACCAACATCGACCTCTTCTGCGTGGACGAAACCCGTCCGCTGCTCTCGTGCGCGATCGTCAAACCCGGCGGGGACCGGTCGATCGTGGAGGTGTACCTCGTCGCCCCCGTGCGCACCCGGGCGATGATCTGCGTCGACGGGACGCGCGTCGGCGGCGACCACGTCGGCCCTGGTCCGCGGTCATCACCCGTCTCGCCGCCGCTCCACTACCGCGACGCGGCGCCGGCCCGGACCTCGGCCGAGGTCGTCGCCCTCCAGCGCAGCCTCGCCAACGCGCGCACGCTCAACGTCACCCTCGCCGTCGCGCTCGGCGCCGCGCTCGCGGCGGCCGCCGCTTCCTGGACCCGCCCCGCCCCGCGCTGCGAGCCCGCCCGCGTCGCCCCGGTGGTGCTGCGCGTCGCCACGCCGCCGATCGTCGACGGGAAGGGATGCGCCGACGGGGCGAGAGAGTCCTTTCGCGACGACGCGCGTTACCCCCGCATCGCCGGGTGCGCCGGGGGCTTCGACGTCGCGGGCCTCGCGCGGGAGGAGGGCCCTGCGTGCGGGCGTCGCGCAGGCGACGACGGCGCCAACCCCGACGGCCGCGGGTGCCGCGCCGACGACCTCTGCGCCGTGGGTTGGCACGTCTGCCGATCGTCAGCCGAGGTCGCCGCGCGCTCACCCGACGGCTGCGTCGGCGCGCGCGACGCAGCGCCGGCGTCGTTCTTCGCGACGCGACAGTCGGGCCCCGGGTGTCGGCGGTGCGCGACGGGCGCCGCGACAGACTGCGGAAGCAACGACTGCCGCGACAACTGCGCGCCCACCGCCGCGATGTCCAACGACCTCTTCGGCTGCGGAACCCTCGGCTCCGCCCCCGACCCGACCACCTGCGGGGTGCTCGACCGCTTCAGCGACAACCTGTGCAGCGGGCTTCAGGCCCCGTGGCGCTGCGAGGGCGAGGCGGGCGACGTGCGCGAGTCCGAGCTCGTCGTGAAGCCCGGTCCCGGCGCGGGCGGCGTGCTCTGCTGCGCCGACTGAGCGTGCCGTGATCGCGCGTGGGCGCATCGCCGACGAGGGGATCTCCCGTGATCACACGCGCATCCGCGCGGCCGTCCCCGTCGCGTGATGCGCGCCGCGCGGCGCGCGTTCATCGCGTCAGGCGATGGTGGCGCGTCGCGGCGATGCGCTTCGCGCGGCGACGGGTGGTCCCCGCGCCGATCAGGGCGATCATCGCGAGCCAGGGCGCAGCGCCCTTGTCGCCGACGCCGGTCGATGCGTGCACCGAGCAGCCCGCGGAGCCCTGCACGAACTCGACGGAGGGATCGTTGGGGTCTGTGGTGTTGAGGCAGCGGGTCACCGAGCGCGGCCCGATGTTCGCGGCCCGGTCGAAGGCGGCGAACGAGAAGCACATCGGGCCCGGCCGATCGAAGCTCTCGTTGCCCGCTCGAAGCCCGTTGAGGCCGAGCCACGCGCGCACCACGAGCCGGTCGCCGACCACGTCAGGCGAGAGAACCATGCTGGGGGTCGTGGCGCTGTCGACCGCGGCGGTGTCGGCGCCGATGAAGGCGAGCAGCCCGAGCTGCGCGACGGTCGCGACGTCATCTCGTGCGGCCATCGTGACTTCGAGCATGTCGAGCTCGGGGCAGTTGGCTTCCCGGCCGAGGTCGGGGTTTCGCACGAGCACGGTGCGCACGCGATCAACCACCACCTGCGAAGGCGCCACGAGATCGGCGGTGGAGGCGATGCGCAGGAGTCGCCCCGGACAAATCGGCGAGGCGAACGTGGCCCCCACCGCGGGTTCGGACGCGAAGCGCCGGAGGTGGATCCCAAAGAGCGCGGAGAGCCGCTCGTCCCGCGTGGCGGGGATGCCATCTGCAAAGCAGCGCACGTCCGCCACGACGCCATTCGCTGGCAGCGAGGCGTCATCCTCGCGTTGGAGGTGGTCCGTGTAGGGCGTGAGCAGATTGCGTAGCTGGCACGCCCTCGCGTCGGAAGACACGAAGGTCAGCGCCACGACCGACAGCGCACCCGCAAAGCAGGGCCACATGCCACAACATGCTGGTGAACGCTGAAGCATGCAACGTTCGGTCGTCGTAGATTCGTGCCTTCAGCGGCCTTGGTTCGAGCCTTCGTGGCACCCATCACCACGACGCGCCACCACCCCAGACCCAGTCCCCACGCGTGGATCCGTTCGGCGCACTCGTCGTCGCGAGGCTCCGGAGGGCATCGGGTCTTGCGCGCTCGATGTCGCGCACGGAACCCCAGGTTCGGAACCCGTACGTTGATGCCGGTCCGAGGCTCGCGCGCCGCGCGTTCTTCCTCCTCCGCGCCACTCTCACGCGCCCCTCGCGGGCGCGTTGACGAAGACCGAGCTTCCGTCGACGCTCCGCGAATGCGCACCACCCTCTGCGTGTCTGCGATCCTCGCCCTCGGGGCGTGCGCGGGTGACCCGGTCGTGACCGCCGACGCCGCTGCCGCGATCGACGCGCCCGCGGTGACCGACCTCGCCCCGGTGATCGACGCACCCTTGGTGATCGACGCGGCCACGCCGATCGACGCGCCCGCGGTGATCGACGCGGCCACGCCGATCGACGCGCCCGCGTTGACCGACGCGCCCACGGTGACCGACGCGCCCGCGTTGACCGACGCGCCACCGCCCATGGACGTCCCGCGCGATGTCGACCTGAACCCCCTCGGGCTCACCGCGGGCGTCGCCGTCACGCGCGCGCTGGGGCCCCTCGCGCGCCCGGGCGCCGTCGATCTGCGCACGAACGCCGCCGACATCGACACCCGCATCGACCTCGCGACGCAGACCTACGCGATCCGGCTCCCAGCGCGCTTCGACCCGCGCGACGCGACGCGGCGCTACGCGCTCATCGCATACATCGACGCGTCCGACGCCCACGCCGTGCCGGGGACCTACGCGCCGATCCTCGACGCGCGCGACGTGATCTGGGTCGGCGGACAGGGCATCGGCAATCCCCAGGCAGTCTCGCGGCGCATGGGCGTCGCGCTGCTCGGCGCGCTGCGCACGATGGAGCTGTACAACGTCGATCCCGCGCGGGTGTACGTGATGGGGCTCTCCGGCGGCGGGCGCAGCGCGGGCGCCCTCGGGTACCTCCGACCGGACGTGTTTCGCGGGTTCATCGGCCGCGTCGGCGCGACGATCCCGCGGCGCATCCCGGCGTGGCAGACCGCGGGGAGCAACGCCGGTGAGCGAGACGCCGACTACGAGGTGATGAGCACCAGCGCCCGCCCGCCGGTGGCGCTGCCCGCGGGCTTTCGCACCGCGCTCATCACGCAGTTCGGAGACTTTCGCCGCGCGGAGCTCACCGCCATCTACCGCTACGGCCACCTCAACCACGGCAACGTCGTGCGCCTCGTCGCGCGCCCCGGCGGGCACGCGGACGAGATCGCCGTGAGCTTTCGCGACGCCCTCGCGTTCGTCGAAGAGCCGGGCGTCACGCGGATTCGGGATCGCTTCGAAGACGGCGACCTCGGCATGAACGTCGAGCCCGCGGGCGCGGCCGTCGGCGGGGGGTGGTCCCTTCGTCGCGGCACCGCGCGGGAGGAGCGCATCACCGTCAACGGCGCCTCGCAGGGGGTGTTGCGGCTCGTGGGCGACGGCGCGGAGGTCGCGTCGCGCGAGACGGTCACCTGGCGCGACCCCGTGGGGATCACCCTCGACGCACGGCTCCGCGCCGAGAGCGCCACGGCGACGAACCAGCGCATCGCGCTGCACGTCGTGCCCGCGGGC
>JBILLI010000659.1:0-4342 GCA_044376155.1 Polyangiales bacterium | reverse complement strand
TCGGGGTGCACCTCGCGGAGTTCCTCGCGCCGCAGGGCGGCCTGCTCCCGATGCTCGTGCTCACCACGGCGTCCACCGTGGGCGAAGGGATCACCCGCGCCATGGAGCTGCAGCGCATGCTCGCCGAGGGCAGCGTCTGGACCGAAGCGCCGACCGACCGCGCGCGCGTTCGCTGGGTCTACGCCTTCGACGACCCCATGGCCGCCGCGCCCCGGCACGCGATGGAGTTCGGCCTCGCGCTGATGGTCCTCGTGGCGCGTCGGGTCGCCCATCCCGCGGTGCGCTACCACGCCGTGCGGCTGCGCCACCTCGCGCCGCGCAACGCCCCGGCCCACGCGCGACTCTTCGGGTGCGACGTGTCGTACGGACACGCCCGCGACGAGCTCGAGTTCGACGCGAGCCTCCTCGCGACGCCCGTGCAGACCGCGAACCCCGCGCTGCTGGAGCACCTCTCGGCGCACGGGCGGGCGATGGTCCACGCGCTGCCGCCCAGCGACGCGATGCTCGACCGCGTGCGCCACGCGCTGCGGTCGGTGCCGTCCGAGGCGGTCCCCCTCGCGCACGTCGCGGGGGCCCTGCGATGCTCGCCCCGCACGCTCCAGCGCAGGCTCCGCGACGCCGGGACCTCCCTGCAGTCGCTCCTCGACGAGGTGCGCTATCAGCGCGCGCAGGAGATGTTGGGGGACCTCTCGCGCGGGCTCAAAGACATCGCCGCGACCCTGGGCTTCAGCGAGCCCGCGGCCTTTCACCGCGCCTTCGTGCGCTGGAGCGGGCGCTCCCCCGGGCAGTGGCGCGCCGAGCGGCGCGGGTGATCCTCGCCCCGCACACACGGCCCCTCAACCCGCGGGAGGGGCTCTGGCGCTGTGGGGCGCGAGGCTCGACCGGGGGGCGTGTTCGGCCGCGGGTCAGCGGCGCACGCGATAGAAGACCGACGTTCGGTCCGAGGCCGTCGTGAGCCACACCACGTACGACGGTGTGAGTACGAAGTTGAAGGGGGTGCCCTGGTCGGCCGCGACGGTCACCGGGGCGCCCGCGCCCGCGGGGACGCGGATCAGGCTTGATCGGAGGCTGCTGCCCGCCGCGAGCCACACCGCGTCGCGATCGAGGGCGACGACGCCGCGGCCGCCGCCGGGCAGCCCGCCGACACGCGAGACCGCCGCGGTGGGCGGGTCGAGCGGCGAGGAGAAGAGCTCACCGCCCGTGCGGGTCGACGCGAAGGTCCAGAGCGTCGTGCCGTCGGAGCGGTGTCCGACGACGTCGCGCGGCGCGCGAACGACGCTGGCGCCTCCTGACGCCTTGGGCGCGCGGTACAACAAGCTGTTGGCCAGCCAATAGACGAAGGACGCGTCGGTCTCGAGCGCGTACGGGTTCCCGCTGGAGGCGATGAGTTCGCTCATGCCATCGGACTTGCGGACGCGTCGCACCTCCGCGCCGTTGGTGAAGAAGAGCCAGGTGTCGTCGACGCGGAGCCCTGCCACGCTGCGCGCGCCGGGCACGAACTCGACCGGCGCGCCCCCCGCCTTGGGGATGCGGTAGATGCCGCTGAGAATGCCCTGCACAGAGACGTAGAGATCCGTCGCGTCGGCGACGATGAACGAGGCGCCGGCGAACATCGAGGCCAGCGGCAACGCGGCGAGCATCTGCGGCGCGCCCCCGGCGAGCGGCGCGGCGTGCACCGAGACCGATCCCCCCGACGAACCGGTGCGAAGCGAGATCCAGTAGATCCGCTCGTCGTCGGCCTCGATCGCAGAGACCGACGTCGCCGCCACGTTCACTCGCTGCGGCACGAGGCCGGCGGTGGCGGCGTCAGCGGGCGGGGCGACATCGGGACGCGACGCGTCGGTGGCGGGCGCGTCGGTGGCGGGCGCGTCATCGCTCACGCCCGACGCGTCGCCGGGAGCGGCGTCGGTGGCGGCGTCCATGTCGACCGGGGGGGCGTTGCTCGACGGGGTGGCGCAGCCGACGGAGAGAAGGGCGGTGATGGCGAGCGCGAGCGGTCTACGCATGGTCCTCGCTGGTACGTCAGGGTCGGCCGGACCTTCCACCGAACGACGCGCGAACGATCCCAGCGATGCGCCCAGCGACGAGGGCTCGATCGAAGAGGAATGCAACGGAGCAGCGTCGGGTCGAGCACGGTGTTGTCAGGGCGCCGCGCGGGTGAACGCGCCGACCGGGGCCCTCACCGCGGGCGAGCGCGCCGACCTCACCGGGTCGTGGTCGCGGCTGGTGGAGCGTGCGAACGCGCAGGCCCACGACCTCGACCTCCGCCGGATGCGGGTGCCGTGGTGACCCGCCGCGCCCTCGTCGTCGCGCCGCTCGCGCTGGGGTGCGCTCGCGATGCGCGCCCCAAGGCCGATGCCGCGGCCCCCGCGACGGCGTCGCGCGCGCTGTCGCCCTCGATGCAGGGAGCGCGGCTCCCCTCGACGAGAGCGCGCGTCCCGGCTTGTGTACGCCCCATGGCGCGCAGAGAATCCGAGCCCACGTGACGACCCTTCGCGGCCTCTTCGGGGAGACCTGGTACGCCATCGACCTTCCGGGTTTCATCGCCCTGGGGCCCTGGGCCGCCGTGGTCGTCGTGACCGGCGTGCTCGCGGTGCGCCGCGTTCGTCGCCTCAAGAACCCCTTCGCCCTCGCGGCCGTGCTGCCCCTCGCGCTCGCGGTCAACGCGTACGTATGCGGGCCCTTCAACGCACTGTTCGGGTTCTCCCGAGACACCGCGGGCGCCCTGTTCTCGGGCGCGTTTCGCATCGTCGCCTTCTCGGCGGCGTGCGCGGGCGCGGGCGTCGTGCTGGGCCTCGTGGCCTTCGTCGACGGGCTGCGCGCGGCCCCTGCGCGGGACGGGGCGAGGGCCGCCACGGGGCTGCTGGTGCTCGCGCTCGCGCTGGGCCTCGGCGGGCTCTCCCGGCGCAACGCACACGCCCTCGGCCCTCCCAACATGGATCTCCTGCAGCTCTTCCCCCAGGGGCGATGGCGCGGGCAGGTGGCACTCGTGCACCACCCGAGCGCCTTCATGAGCCGACCGCGGCACATGGTGCACTTCATGGGCGCGTTCTGGGCCGAGCCCACGCCCATGCAGGGTTCCGAGCTCAGTGCGGTGCGGGCTGACATCGCGGGGTGCACGGCGCGCGTGCGGTCTGACGCCAGGGGCACGCTCCCGGTGGAGGTGCGCGCGACGGTGGGCGCGTACCGACTCTCGCGCGCGTTGCCCTTCGAGGTCGAGGACGACCACGGCAATCCCCACTGGCCGCTCCGCGTGGGCGCGCGGTGGTCGTTTCGAGACCGCATCCGGTGGACCGACAACGCTGCGCGGCGGCGCGCGATCGACGACGAGCTGGAGCCCCGGGGGGTGCCCGCGGTGCGCCTCGGTCAGGCGCGCGTCACGGTGCGCGTCGCGGGCGTCACGGTCTCGCACGGGCTCCGGCTCTGGCGCCTCGCCATCGAGGACGGGAGGACTCCCACGGAGATCCGTGTCTACGCGATGAACGGCGAGACCTGGGTGGCCCCCTGGGGCGAGGACTCGATGAACGCCCGCGCGCATGTCGGCCCGTTGCTGACGACGGCCCCGGCGTCGGCGGATCACCCCGGGCTGCGCGCGTGCGCGATCCGGTCGATGCCCTTCACCACCTGCGGCGACGGATCCCGCCCGGGCCTCCCCGCGGGCCCCCTCAGCGGACCGCTGCTCGGAGGGCGTGAGGTCGCCCCGATCTTCCAGAGCAGCGACACGATCGGCGAGGGCGCGGGGCTCGAGGGGCGCAACGGCGCGTGGTGCCTCGACCGCTTCACGCCGGGCGACGGCGAGGTGATGCCGGTGGCGGCGCGCGCTCCCGTGGAGCCGGTCCTTCAGGGCACGGCGGTGATCGCGGGCGAGGCGCTCTGCGAGGGCGGGTGAGGGTGTTGTCGGGCATGTGCGAGGTCCGCTCGCTCGACGCGCTCGACGCGATCGCGGTCGAATGGAACGCGCTCCTCGCGAGCACGCCGCAAGACACTCCGTTCGCTCGCCACGAGTACGTCCGCGCGTGGTGGCAGACGCTGGGCGGGGGGGAGTGGCGAGCCGCGGAGCTGTGCGTCTTTACGCTCCGCGACGGGCGAGGCGCGCTCCGCGGGGTCGCGCCGCTCTTCGCGGCCACGTCGCACACCGAAGCGACGACCTTGCGTCTGCTCGGCGCGTGCGAGGTCACCGACTATCTCGACCTGATCGCGGCGCCCGAAGACCGCGGCGCGCTGAGCAGGGATCCGTACGCTGCGACGCTTCGGCTTGAATCTACGTGGCATCAACCGTCACGACGAGCGTCCCCCAAGGGATGCGCAATCTCGTGCGGCCACCAGCGGGGGTAGTCCGCCC
>JBILLI010000660.1:0-4342 GCA_044376155.1 Polyangiales bacterium | reverse complement strand
CCGTCCATCCCCGCGCCGCCTGTCGTCGCCGAGGTCGCGCCGTCCATCCCCGCGCCGCCCGTCGTCGCCGAGGTCGCGCCGTCCATCCCCGCGCCGCCCGTCGTCGCCGAGATCACGCCGTCCATCCCCGCGCCGCCTGTCGTTGCCGAGGTCGCGCCGTCCATCCCCGCGCCGCCTGTCGTCGCCGAGGTTGCGCCGTCCATCCCCGCGCCGCCCGTCGTCGCGCAGGATCTCTCGCTCGACAAGGCGACGCCTGTGCCGGGCGGCTCCGACCTGGAGCTCAGTGAGGGACCCGAGATCGAGCTCTCCTTCGACGAGCCCGCCCCCGTGGCGTCGCCGACGGCAGAGCCCGTGGTCGAAGCGCCCGAAGTGCTCCTTGAGGTCATCGAAACGCCCGTCGCGGTCGAGGCCGCGCCCGAGCCCGTCGCCGCGGTCGTCGAGACCGCGCCGGTGGCCGCGCCCGCGCCTGTCGCGGAGATCGTCGCGGCGCCTGTCGACGCAGCCCCGAACGCAGTCGAGGCGCTGCCCGTGGTGGCGGCGGCCGTCGCCGTGGCGCTGGTGATCGAGCCGACGCCCGAGGTCGAGGTGGAAGGCCTCGGGGAGCGCATCTCCTCGGTGGAGCTTGAGCCCGAGGAGCTTGAGCTGCCGGTGCCCGAAGCGCCCGCGGTGCCGCGCACGCCGCCGCCCCTGCCGCCTTCGCGCCCGCCGCCCGACGCGCTCGCCGAGGTGGAGGTCGCGCGCGAGGTCACCCCCGAGGTGCAGCGCGTCCGGGAGTCCATCCCGGCGCCCGTGGAGCCCGAGAGCCTCAAGCCCCCGCGTGATCCGTCGAGCGCGCCAACGGCGGTCGAGGCCGCGCGGGTGGAGTCGTTCTCGCCCGCGCCGCTGCCGCCGCTGCCGGGTTTCGTGAGCGTGGTGCCCGCGGTGGCAGACGAGCGACCGAAGACCCTGCGCGGGATGCTGGACCGCGCGCTCTCGCTGCGACCGCGTCGCTGAGGTCCGTTGAGCGAGTTGCCCGCGGAGCAGGGTGCGGACGGGACCTTTCCCCGAGGGTTCGGTCGGTACACGTTGCTGGAGGCCATCCCCGGCGGCGGCATGGGCGAGGTGGCCCTCGCCGTGAGCGGCAGCTCCGTGCGTCGGCTCTGCGTGGTGAAGACCGTGCGCAGCGACCACGCGGATCACCTCCCCACCGTCACCCGCTTCCTCGATGAGGGACGGCTCCTCGCCGCGCTCACGCACCCCAACATCGCGCAGATCCTCGAGGCGGGCCTCGAAGAGGGCACCCCCTTCGTCGCCATGGAGTACATCTCCGGCATCGACCTCGACATCGTGATGCGCACCGCCCGCGCGCTCGGTGACACCCTCCCCACGGACTTCGTCGTCACGGTCATCGCCCACGCCCTCGACGCCATCGCGTACGCGAACAGCGCCACCTCCCTCGAGGGGCAACCCCTGGGCATCGTGCACCGCGACCTCGGCCCGCCCAACATCCGCCTCTCGTGGGACGGCGCCGTGAAGGTGCTCGACTTCGGCACCGCGCTCGCCACCGGGCGCGCGACCCAGACCCTCCACGGGGTGATGTTCGGCCGCCCCGAGTACGCCTCCCCCGAGCAGTGCCGCGGCGACGACCTCGACACCCGCAGCGACCTCTTCACCCTTGGCGTGGTCGCGTGGGAGATGCTCTGCGGCAAGGACTTCGCGACGGGTGACGGCACCGAGCACATGATCGCCGTGGCCCACGGGCGCAAGGCCCTGGAGCCCGTGAGCGCGCACCGCCGCGACGTGCCCCTGGGCCTGGAGCGCTGGCTCGCGACGATGACCGCCTACGAGCCTGACGGGCGCTTCACCGACGCGAGCACCGCCCGCCGCCGCCTGCTCGACCTCGCGCAGTCGGGCGCGCTGCGCGTGGACCGGGAGTGCGTCGCGCGGGAGCTGCAACGGCTCTTCCCGGGTCACCGCGAGGAGGACGCCGAGCGCGTGCGCGAGCTCGCCGCGCAGGCCCCAACATCGTCGCCCTCGCACCGCGCGGTGCGCGAGGCCACCACCGAGCCGATGGGGGTCGTGGCCGACGCGAACCTCTTGCGGGGCACGCGCTACCGCACCGGCGCGCTGCTCGGGCGCGGAGGCATGGGCGAGGTCTGGGCCGCGGAGCACATCGACCTCGGGCGCACCGTGGCCGTGAAGGTGCTCGACCCCGAGATCTCCAACGACCCGCGGGTGGTCGAGCGATTTCGCATGGAGGCCCGCACCATCGCGGCCCTCACCCATCCCAACCTCGTGCACATCTACGACCTCGGCTCCACCGAGGACGGGCGGCTCTTCTACGCGATGGAGCGCCTGCGCGGGGTCACCGTGCGCGAGCACCTCGACGCCGCCCGGGACGCGGGCACCCCCGCGCTGCCCGTGGAGGAGTGCGTGCGCATCGGCAACGCCGTGGCCCAGGGCCTCGCGGCGGCGCACGCCGTGGGCGTGGTGCACCGGGACATCAAGCCCGAGAACATCTTCCTCACCGAAGACGGCGGGGTGAAGCTGCTCGACTTCGGCGTGGCCAAGACCACCAACGCGTCGATCGCCCGCGGGAGCTCGAACCTCACGGTGGCCGGGCAGGTCTTCGGCACGCCCGCGTACATGTCCCCCGAGCAGGCCAAGGGCATCGCCGTGGACCACCGCGCGGACCTCTACGCCCTCGCCGCGGTGATGTACGAGTGCCTCACGGGCACGTCCCTCTTCCCCGACGCGACACCCGTCGAGACCATGGCGCAGCACATCCACGCCACGCCCGTCTCGGTGCGCGTGCGTCGCGTGGGAGGGGAGATCCCCGAGGCCCTGGAGACCACGGTGATGGGCAGCCTCGCGAAGGAGCCCGCTCACCGCGCGCAGTCCGCCCGGGCCTTCGCCGACGCGCTCACGCAGGCGCTGATCCCCCCTCCCCCGCCCCCCCCGACGATCTCGCGCGGTCCGAAGATCGCCGTCGCGCTGGTGCTTCTCGCGGTGATCGCGGGCGCGCCCCTGGGCATCTATCTGCAACGCCGCGGCGCGACCCCGCCCGTGGTGACCGCACCGCCCGTGGTGACCCCGCCCGTGGTGACCGCACCGCCCGCGGTGACCGCACCGCCCGTGGTGACCCCGCCTGTGGTGACCGCACCGCCCGTGGTGACCCCGCCCGTGGTGCCGCCAACGACAGAGCCCGAGCCGCACGTCGCCCCCGCCCCCACGGTCCCCACGCCCTCGCCCGCACCTGCGGCCGCGACCGACGCGCCTGCGCCTGCGCCCGCCGCCGCACCGAACACCTCCTCCGAGGGGAGTGACTTCTACGGCCGCGCCCGCCGTGAGCTCGCCGCGGGTCACCACGAGCAGGCCGCGGAGCTCGCGCAGGAGGCGATCCGCCGGCGGCAACATCAGCGGCGCGCGCGCATTGTTCTGGGCCAGGCGCTGCTCAACCTCGGGCGCCGCGACGACGCGATTCGTCAGTGGAACATGGTCCTCGCGCAAGACCCCGACAACGAAGAGGCCCGACGTCTGCTGCGCTACGCCGACGCCCACGGGGGCGCGCGTTGACCGACGCGAAGGCGCTGCGGACCCTGGGGTCTGCGTGCCTCCTCGGGGGCGCCCTCGCGTGGGTCTGGAGCTTCTTCGCGACGCAGCCCGCGAGCTCGCTGTGGCACCTCCGCGGCGCGCCCGGCGCCATCGACGCCCTCGCCCTGCGCGCGTGGATCACCGGCCTCGGATGCGTCGCCCTCGGCCGTCCGCTCCCGGCGCGTACGCCGGGCCTGCGTCTCACCGCCCTCCTCGGCGCGCTGCTGACCCTCGGCGCGCACGCCGCCACCGCGGCGACCGGATGGCTCGGCGTGCAGCTCGTGGACGCGCGCGGCGGAGCGCGAGGGATCCTCGTCGCGCGGGTGCTGGGCGGCGCCCTCCAACTCGTGGCGCTCGCCCTCGGTCTCCGCGCCCTGCACCGCAGCGATGCGTGAAGGGATCCCCGGCACCGCGCGGAGGTCTCTGCGCGGTGCCGGGGGGGTGAGGGGTTGGCGAAGCGGCGGAACCGTTGGCGTTGGGGGAGACGCCGGCTCCGCTGCTTGTCTCTACGATGAGCGAAGCCCATGCCAGGGTGCACGGTGATGAGATTTCAGGCGCTTGCCGCCCTCCCCCGGGGTGATGGCTCGCAGAACTGAAAGCCTGGCGTTGCAACCCTGTCATCGCGCCGACGCCACGTAGCTGACGACACCATCGCGCCGACGCTGCGCGCCTTAGCAGGGATCCGTACGCTGCGACGCTTCGGCTTGAATCTACGTGGCATCAACCGTCACGACGAGCGTCCCCCAAGGGATGCGCAATCTCGTGCGGC
>JBILLI010000658.1:0-4362 GCA_044376155.1 Polyangiales bacterium | reverse complement strand
AGACGCAGATCCACGGCGCGGTGTGGGCGGTCGACACCGCGATGAACCGCGAGGTCGCGGGCGAGGGCGTGCTGCTCACCCGCGCGTTCCAGGCCCGCTATGACGCGAACATGGTGCCCGACAACGCCACGCGTCGCATCCCGCTGCTGCCCAACGACATCTCCTTCGTGCCGGGCTCGCGCATCGCGTACATCACGGCCTACGGGGCCGACGCCGCGTTCCGCCTCGACCTCACCAACGCCACGGCCCCGGCGGTGGGCGCGCGCTCGGCGCTGCACTTCATCGACCTCGCGCCCATGGGCCGCCTCCCCGTGGGCATCGCGGTGCGCGACAACATGCGCGCGCTGGTGATCAACGAGAGCACCCGCAACCTCACCCTCGTCGACCTCGGGCTCCAGGCCGCCGCGTCGGTCACGGCCTCGGCCCCGGCCCCCACGGGCGAGGAGCTCGAGCGCAACACCGGCCGCCGCCTCTTCGTCACCGGCCTCGGCCGGTGGTCGCTGCGCGGTCAGGCCTGGAACTCGTGTGAGTCGTGTCACCCCGACGGCCAGACCGACAACGTGACCTGGTATTTCGCCCGCGGCCCGCGGCAGAGCACCTCCCTCGACGGGAGCTTCGGCCCCACCGGCGTGCAGCGCGTCTTCAACTGGACCGGGATCTTCGACGAGGTCCACGACTTCGAGCTGAACATCCGCGGCAACTCCGGCGGCGTGGGCGCGGTGGTGCACCGCAACAACGACGGCGCCACGCCCCCCGTCGTGGGCAACCCCGACCGGATCATCTTCGACGGCACCGCCGCCGTCGCCCCGCAGGTCGCCACGGCCACCAACCAGGCCGGGCTCAACGGGTCGGTGCGCTCGATGATGCCGGGCACCGCGGGCTCCAACGCCGTGCGCACGACCCTCCGCGACTGGGAGGAGATCGACGCCTGGATGCGCACCGTGCGCGCCCCCAACGCGCCCTCGAACCTCAACCCCGCCGACGTGAACGCCGGCCGCGCGCTCTTCATCGCCAACAACTGCGCGGGCTGCCACGGCACCTCGTCGTGGACCATCTCCCGGCGCTTCTGGACCCCCAGCGAGGCCACCAACGCCGTCATGGGCTCCCTGCGCACCACGCGCTACACCCTCCCCGCGGGCTTCCCCGCGCCGCTCAATCCCCCCGCGAACGGCATGACCCGCGACGCCACGCTGCGCTTCGCCGACGTCGCCACCGCGGGCGCCAACGACCAGATCAACTGCCTGCTGCGCAACGTCGGGACCTTCCCCGCCATGCTCACCGCCGGCCAGCCCGGCGTCGCCCCCACGGGCGTGCAGGTCCGTGAGGTCCGCGCCGACATGAACACCAACGCCCAGGGCGCCACGGGCTTCAACCCCCCCGCGCTCGTCGGGATGATGGTGGGCGCCCCCTACCTCCACGCCGGCAACGCCCGCACCCTGGAGGAGGCCTTCTCCAACACCTTCGCCGCGCACCACCAGAGCCTCGCCGCGAACTTCCTCGTCGACGGCGCCGGCCGCAACGAGCAGCTCCGGCAGATCGTGGCCTTCGTGCTCTCCATCGACGACAGCACCACCGCCATCGACGTGCCGCGCCTCCCGGTCGCGGGCATGGCCGGGATGACCTTCAACCCCGACGTCTGCCCCACCACCTTCCCCTGATCCCCGGGAACTCCCCCGCCGCATTCCGAAAACTGTGATTTTGTCACCGGGGCACGTATGGTCCCGGTGACGATGTGGCAGACGCTTCAGCGGCGCCCGCTGACCACCTACCTGCTCTACCGAACGCTCGCCCTCACCTGGGCGTTCGCGCCCTTTCAGGTCTACTACCTGCAGCGCAAGGGCCTGAGCGTCGCCGACGTCTTCGACCTCAACGTGGTGTTCTGCATCGCCGCGGTGGCCTTCGAGGTCCCCACGGGGGTCTACGCCGACCGCGCGGGGCGCCGCGTGGCCATGAGCTGGGGCGGCTTCGTGATGTCCGCGGCCTGCGCGCTGTTCATCTTCGGGAGCTCGTTCTGGGCCTTCGCGCTGGCCAACGTGCTCTGCGCGCTCTCGATGTCGCTCTCCTCGGGCGCCGACTCGGCGTACCTCTATGACCACCTGGTGCAGCAGCGCCAGTCGAGCACCTACGCCCGCTGGGAGGGCTGGAGCACGGCCGCCAAGGGCATCGGCAACCTCGCCGCGGTGCTCCTCGGCGCGGCGATCTACCAGTGGGTCCACCCCGCCGGGGTCTTCGTCTTCACCGCGCTGCTCACCGCCGCCGCGGGGGTCATCGCCCGCGCCCTCCCCGAGCGCCCCGGCCGCCACGACGGCTACGTCGAGGACCACCTCCGCCGCGCCCTGCGCACCCTGCGCAACGACGTGCGCCTGCTCACCGTGGTGTGCTTCGGCGCGCTGAGCTTCGTGCTCCTGCGCCTCTCGCTCTTCGCCGACCAGCCCCACATCGAGTCGCACCTGCACGGCGCGTGGCTCAGCCACACGGTGCTCTCCATGGGGCTCCTCGCGGCCGCCAAAGAGGTCGGCACCATCGTGGTGGCCTCGGGCACCGGCGCGATCCTCGCCCGCGCGCGGCACCGCACCATCGCCGTGGTGCTGGCCATGGGGCTCATCGCGGGCTACGCGGTCATGGGCGAGAACCGCGCGCTCCCGTGCACGGTGATCATGGTGCTGGTGGCCAGCGTGTTCGGGCTGTTCTCGCCGCTCATGCGCGCGCTGATGAACTCGCTCATCACCTCCCCCCGCGACCGCGCCACGCTGCTCTCGGTGGAGGGCATGGCCCGTCGTCTGCTCTTCGCGCTGGTGTCTCCGCTCTTCGGCCGCGCCGTGGAGGCGAGCTCGCTGCACGCGACCTTCACGGGCACCGCGTGGCTCGCGGGGGTGGCGTACGTCTCCCTCGCGGTGCTGGGCCTGCTCGCGTTCAAGCTCGGGAGCACCTCGTCGCCGCCCGCGCCCGCGAGCCGCTCCCTCGCCTCCGCCGCGGGATGAACCGGGTCATCTTTCGCCTCCGCGCCGAGGACCCGGTGGGCTTCGCGCGCGACGCGGTGGATGCGCCCGACGCGCCGCCCGCGGGGGCGCAGGTCACAGAGACCCCGCACCTCACGTGGTGGTACGTGACCCGCGACGACGAGGTCGAGGCGCACTACCTCTTCGACGCGGTCTACGCCGCCGCGCACCCCGAAGCGCTCGACCCCGCGCACCTCGCGCTGCTGCACGCGCTGCTCAACGTGAAGCTCTTCGATGACGGCGACGTGTTGATCTCGCCGCGGCAGCTCCGCGGGGTGCTGAATTGGCCGGGGGTCGACGAGCCCCGCCGCGCGCTCGGCGCCCGCGACGGGTGAGCCCTGGGGCGCGCGACCCGACACTTGACGTGGAAGGTCGTTGGCGCTCCTATCGCCGCGCAGGAACCGTTGCCCCTTTGATGATCCCAACACGCCGCGCGATCCTGACGGGCACGATCTCCCTGCTGTTGGGATGCCGCCGACGCACGGCGCGGCACTACCGCCCGGATGCGCACGTCGACCCGGCGGCGCGCATCGTCTCGCTCTCTCCGATCACCACGGAGATCCTCTTCGCGCTCGGCGGCGGGGATCGGGTGGTGGGCATCTCCAACCTCTGCGACGGCCCTCCCGAGGCGCTGCGTCGGCCGCGCACCGGGACCACCGCAGCCCCTTCGTACGAGGCCATTCACGCGCTGCACCCCGACGCCATCACGGCGGTCGATGGCCCCGCCGGGGCCGAGGTGCTGGAGCGGCTGCAGCGCGAGGGCGCGTCGATGATCGCGCCCCGCATTCAATCCCTCGCCGAGCTCAGGGAGGTGCTGCCGATCTTCGCGTCACTCATCGACGACCCGAGCGCGGCCCGGCGCCTCGCGACCTCCATCGACGCGGGCCTCGCGCGGGTTCGTCGGGCGGTCGAAGGCAGGGTTCGCCCGCGGGTCGTGGTGGTCTACAACCTCGAGCCCCTGGTGCTCGCGGGGCGCGCGTCGTGGGCCAACGACCTGCTGGAGGCCGCGGGCGGTGAGAACGCCGTGCGCCTCGCCGGGCAGTATCCCCTCGCGAGCGTTGAGCAGGTGATGGCGACGGTGCCGTCGGTGATCCTCGACCTCACGCCCGCGCCGAGCTCCGTCGCGCGAGCGTGGTCGCAGCACCGATCGATCCCCGCGGTGGCGGCGGGGCGTGTGCTCCGCCTCGACGACCGCACCCTGCGTCGACCGGGTCCCGGGGTGGTCCAGACGGTCACGGCGCTCGCGCGCGCGCTGCATCCTGGCGTCTCGTGGTGAGGTGCCGCGCCGCGTGCGCGCTGGCGCTCCTCCTCGCGCCCGCGTGGTCCCACGCCCACCAGAATTCCATCTCGTACCTCGACCTGC
>JBILLI010000097.1:0-15514 GCA_044376155.1 Polyangiales bacterium | reverse complement strand
ACCGCCGAGCGCTTCGCCCGCCGGGGTCTGCGTGCGGTGTCCCCAGACGACCTCGGGGTGACCTGGGCGCGCTGGCGCGGGGTGCTCGGCACTGACGCAGAAGTCATTGTCGCACAGGGGTTCTTGCGTGATCTAGAGATGATGACGGCGCACGTCGTGGACGAATCGGCGCTCATCCTCGACCCTGACCTCGACACCTACTACCTCATGAGCGCCGCCGCGCTGCGGGCGCACGAGGCGCTCCGTGCGCTGGACCCGGTGGCCACAGCCGCGCGCGTCGGGGCCACGCCCGACCCCGCGCGCCTGGAGGATGCGCGGGCGCGGCTGCGCACGGTGGCGCAAGAGGTCCGCATCGCGGTGGCCGAGGACGTCCGGCTGCACGGCGCCAACGACTCCCTGCAGCGCGCGGGCGGTGCGTGGCTGCGCCGCTTCGACGACGCCGACCTCGGGTCCGCGCCCTCGGGTCCGCGCGCGGTGGCCGGATGGGTCGAGGCCCGCTGGTCGCTGCTCGACGCGCTCTTGGCCGAGTCGCTGCCGACGCTTCACCAGATGCTCGACGCCCGCGCCGTCGACCTCGCGCGAGAGCAGGGGCGCGCGCTCCGCGGCACCGGGCTCCTCGCGGCGGCGGCGCTGGCCTTCGCGCTGTTGACCGTCGCGAGCATCCTCCGTCGGCTCTCGGCCCTCGCCGCCACGACGCAGCGCATCGCCGAGGGGCAGCGCGGTCTGCACGCCGACGCCGCGGGGCGCGACGAGCTCGCGTCGCTCGCGACCTCGTTCAACCGCATGGTCGACGCGGTGGACGCCAAGGAGCGCGCGCTCGCGGAAGCCAACGAGGGGCTCGCCGAGCGGGTGCGGGAGCGCACGGGGGCGATCCAGTGCATGCTCGACGCGATCGGCGACGGGCTGCTGCTGTGTGATCTTCGCGGGGTTCTGCTCCCCGAGCGCTCGCGGGCCATCGACCACTGGTTCGGCCCGGCGCCGGAGGGCGAGGTCACGCTCTGGGATCGCCTCGCGCCCCACGACGCCACGCTGCGCGCGTGGATCCGCCTCGGCTACGAGGACCTGGTCTCCGAGGTGCTGCCCTTCGAGGTCGCCGCGGCGCAGCTCCCGCGCCGACTCTCCGCCCCGGGGCGAACCCTGGAGCTCGAGGCCCACGCGGTGCGCGAGGGCGAGCGCCTGCTGCGGGTGCTGCTCACGCTCCGCGATGTCACCGCGGTGCTCGCCCAGCAGGAGGCCGAGCGGCAGCAGCGCGAGCTCATCGTGGTGGCCTCTCAGGCCCTGCGCGACCCGCTGAACTTCGCGGCCTTTCTCGCCGAGACCACCTCGCTGCTGGCGGCGCTGCAGGGCGACGCGACCGCGGAGGAGAAGCGGCGCCACCTCCACACGCTCAAGGGCAACACCGCGCTCTACGGCTTCGGCGATTTCGCCACGCGCTGCCACGCGCTGGAGGGCGCCCTTGCCGAGGGCGAGACGCTCGGCGCCGCGCAGTCTGCGGAGCTCTGGGCGGCCTGGGACGCGGCGATGACCCCGGTGCGCCCGCTGCTCAAGGAGAACGACGACGACCTCCGGCTGCAGCGCGACGAGTACCAGCGGTTTCTCAACGGCCTGCGCGCCCGGGACGTGCGCCCGAGCATCATCCAGCAGGCCGAAGCGTGGCCCCACCCGCGGGTCGGTCGTGCGCTGCAACCGCTTGCCGCGCAAGGGTCTGCGATCGCCGAGCGACTCGGCAAGCGCGTGCAGGTGCTCATCGACGACGGCGGCGTGCGGCTCCCCGACGCGCATTGGCGGCCGCTGTTCAGCGCGCTGGTCCACGTGGTGCGCAACGCCATCGACCACGGCGTCGAGGCGCCCGAGGCGCGCGTCGCCGCGGGCAAGGACGCGGTCGCCACGCTGCGGGTGCAGGTGAGCGAGCACGACGACCGCTGGATGATCTGCGTGAGCGACGACGGCGCGGGGATCCAGTGGGAGAAGCTGCGCGCGCGGGCCGCGTCGATGGGTCTGCCGCACGCCACCCACGACGACCTCGTGGGCGCGCTCTTCGCGGACGGGGTGAGCACCCGCGCCGAGGTGACCGAGACATCGGGGCGGGGCGTGGGCATGGCCGCGGTGCGCGAGGTCACCCTGGCGCGCGGGGGCACCCTCGAGGTGCACAGCACGCCGGGGCAGGGCACGCGCATCGCGCTGTGGTTCCCGACCGCGGCGCGCCTCGCGGCGTGAGCGCTTACTCCCGCGGGGCGAGGTGGGTGCAGAACCACTGGTCGCCCCAGTGGATCATCACCCGCGACTCCAGGCGCTCCTCGCGCCCGTCGTGCGCAAGGACCAGGCGCGAGCGGTAACACGACCAGTAGGGCAGGCGGTTCGCCTCGCGCCCGACGCTCATCCAGGTGCAGGCCCGCGAGAGCTCGAAGCGCACGAAGGTCGACCGCGCGAGCCAGGGGTGGCGCTCGCGGTAGCGGGTGATGTCGCGACGAAACCACCGGACCAGGGTGTCGAAATAGCCCGCGGCGCCCGACATGTCTTTGATGGCGAGGAAGGGGTCGCGCGGGAGGAAGAAGGTGGTGGCGCGCTCGATGTCACCCGCGGCGCCGGTGCGCAGGGCGTCGGCGAGCAGCCGGGCGCGGCGGTCGATGTCGCCCGGGGCGGGGCGCGGGGCCGGGGCGCGCAGCGCGCGGCCGTTGCCGGGGGGAATGGTGATCGACGGCCAGGGATCCCCCCACGCGAGGGGGACCAGGACCAGGGTGGCGGCGAAGAACCCGAGGGCGCGCATGACGGCGCCGGGGTATCACGTCTGCCGCGACCCGTGGCCTTCAACTTGCTTTGGGGTTGACAACGCCCAACACCGCTGGCGCGCAGGGCATTTCACGTGTCGCTCGCTTGACCGCGCTGGGGGGGACGGGCTAGACGTGCGCGGTTCGACGGGTCTGTCCCGAGTCACACCGCGGCGGTGCCCACCACCCGCCGTTGGTCTGCGACCCGGTTCGGCGCCCGCACCGATCGCGGGTTGTTGGGACCATCTCTGCCCTCCCGCGACCGTTGGCCCTCACTACCCTTCACGCGGCGAGCAGGTTGTTCGGTTGATTGGCGCCTGGCACAGACTGCTGAACCCCACGCCCGCGCGGATGATTCCCAGGGTGGTGCGGTGACCGACCGGGCGATCATCGACGAGGTGCGGGCGCGCACCGACCTTGTGGAGCTCGTGGGGGCCTACGTGCCCCTGCGTCGGCAGGGGGCGAGCTACGTCGCGCGGTGCCCGTTCCACGACGAGAAGTCCCCGAGCTTCTCGGTGTCGCCCGACCGCGGTCTGTACTTCTGCTTCGGCTGCAAGGTCAGCGGCGACGCGCTGCGCTTCTACGAGCAGATGGAGGGGGTGTCGTTCCCCGAGGCGCTGCGGGCGCTGGCGGAGCGCGCGGGGGTCGAGGTCCCCGAGACCCGTGACGCCGCGCAGATCGCCGAGGAGCGGCGGCAGCGAGACGTCTCCGAGCGCCTCCACGCGGCCTGCGAGAGCGCCGCGGCGTTCTTCGAGAAGTGCCTGCGCGAAGATCCCTTGTGCGAGCTCGCGCAGGGCGCGTTGGAAGAGCGCGGGGTGGCGCCCGAGCTCGTGCAGCAGTTTCGCCTCGGCTACGCCCCGGCGCGGTGGGACGCGCTGGCCGAGCACCTCCGGGCGCAGCGGGTGTCGCCCGCCGACGCCGAAATGGCCGGGCTGCTCCTGCCTGGGCGTTCGGGTGGGAGCTACGACCGCTTTCGCCACCGCTTGATGTTTCCGGTGTTCGACCGCGGCGGGCGGGTGGTGGCCTTCTCGGGTCGGGTGTTGCCCACGAGCGAGGAGATCCCCGAGGGGATCGTGCCCGCCGACGCGGGCAAATACGTGAACTCCCCCGAGACGCCGATCTACCGCAAGGGCGAGCTGCTCTACGGGCTCGCGAACGCGCGCACGCCGATGCGCCAGAGCGCCGAGGCGCTGGTGGTGGAGGGCAACTTCGACGTGGTGCAGATGCACCAGCACGGGTTCACCAACACCGTGGCGCCGCTGGGCACGAGCTTCACCGACGCGCAGGCCAAGCTGCTCCGGCGCTTCGCCGAGACCGTGGTGCTGGTGTTCGACGGCGACGAGGCGGGGCGCAAGGCCGCTCGCACCTCCCACGCCGTGTGCGCGAAGGCCGGGCTCATCGCGCGGGTGGCGGTGCTGCCGCCCAAGCAGGACCCCGACTCGTTCTTGCGCAACCCCATGGAGGGCTACGGCGCGACGGGGATGCGGGCGCGCATCGACACCGGGGTGAGCATCGTGGAGTGGCTCATTCGCGACGCGCAAGACACCGCGGGCGACAACGTGCCGGAGCGGGTGAGCGCGCTGCGGCGGCTCGCGCCGGTGATCGCTGACGTGCGCGACAGCATCGAGCGCGAGGTCTACGTGAAGCTCGCGGCGAAGTCCCTGTACCTCGACGAGCCGCAGGTGCGCATGGCGCTGCGGGAGCACCAGTCGCACACCGCGCGAGCGGCGCGGGAGTCTCCCTTCAACGACGACGCGCGGCGTCGCCCGGCCCTCACGCCCATCGCAAACGAGGGCGACGCGCCCGTGGAGTCACGGCAGAAGGTGCTGGCCAACGCGCTCGAGGCCGTGCTGGTGCGCCCGGAGCTCCTGGATACGGCCGACGCCGACGCGCTCCGCGAGGAGATGAGCCCGGAGTTCCAGGCGCTGCTGGAGGCGGCGCGGGACCAGTGGCGCGCGACGCAGCGTCTCGACGGCGCGGTGCTGCTGGAGTTCTGCCCCACGGAGAAGGCCCGGGCCTGGGTGTCGGCGCGGCTGGTGGCCGGCGGCGACCAGGAGCAGGCGCAGCAGGAGCGCTGGGCCTCGCAGCTCACCGACGCGCTCACGCGCCTGCAGCGGATGCAGAAGATGGTGGCGTCGCGGGCGTTGAAGCTTCAAGGAGCGAGGGCGGGCACGCAGGGCGACCCCACCCAGGAGCTCGCGCGGTTGCAGCAGAAATTGGAGATCGAGCGGACCCTGGTTCGCTCGAAGACAGGACGGAGCGGTCAATCATGAAGGGAGCGACGACGGGCATGAAGGACCGGGATTCGGTGAAGAAGCCCGCGGTGAAGGAGCCCGTGGCGAAGAAGCCTGCTGGTGCCAAGGCGGGCGTGCCCGCGAAGGTCGGCGCGTCGGCGAAGGCCGGGGGCGCAAAGCCGGGTGGGGCCAAGGCCAACGGCGCCGCGCCGGCGGACGCGGGGAAGGCGGCGAAGGGCAGGGAGCGCAAGGAGGTCCAGCAGCTCATCGAGCTCGGCAAGAGCAAGGGGCACCTGACCTACGAAGAGATCAACGAGGCGCTGCCCGCGGACTCGTTCTCGTCGGACCAGATCGATGAGCTCATGGGGATCCTCGGCGACGAGGACATCGAGATCGTCGACGCCTCGACCCAGGTGAAGGTCGCCCCCAAGCGCGCCGCCGAGGAGGACCAGGAGAAGCGGGTGGTCCCCGTGCCCGAGGAGGAGGAGGCGTCGTTCGATGACGCCTACGCGTCCAAGAGCAACGACCCCGTGCGGATGTACCTCCGCAAGATGGGCTCGGTCTCGCTGCTCACCCGCGAGGGCGAGGTCGAGATCGCCAAGCGCATCGAGGACGGGGAGAACAAGGTCCTCAACACCATCCTGCAGTCGCCCATCGCGGTGCAGGAGATCGTGAAGCTCGGCGAGAAGGTCAAGCTCCGCAAGGTGCGCCTCAAGGACGTCGTGCGCGACGCCGACGACGAGGAGGGCTACAACGAGGAGGAGGTGCGCAAGCGCATCGAGCGCCTCACGGAGAAGGTCAAGAAGATCTGGCTGACCATCGGGGAGCTCGAAGAGTCCCTCGACGGCACCAAGAAGGTCTCGGACGCTCGCAAGAAGCAGATCCACGGCGAGGTCGAGCAGCAGCACAAGGAGCTGCTCCAGGCGCTGCAGGACATGCGCCTGAACAAGAAGCAGATCGAGCACATCGTCGTTCAGCTCAAGAAGCTCATCGACCAGCTCGAGCGCGCCGAGGCCCCGCTCACCGAGGCCGCCCGACGCCTCGGGGTGGAGCCCAAGGAGCTCAAGAAGCGCCTGCGGGAGTTCGAGGCCGCCGACGGCCGCCGCCGCGCCGTGCTCGCCCGTCAGCTCAAGAGCAGCACCAAGGAGATGGAGCTGCTCATCGAGGCCGTGAAGGCCTGCTCCACCAAGGTCCGCACGGTGGAGGAAAAGGCCAAGGAGCAGGGCGTCACCCTCGACGAGCTGCGCAAGACCTACCGCGAGATCCGCGATGGCGAGCGCACCGCGGAGCGGGCGAAGGCCGAGCTCGTGGAGGCCAACCTCCGCCTCGTGGTCAGCATCGCGAAGAAGTACACCAACCGCGGTCTGCAGTTCCTGGACCTCATCCAGGAGGGCAACATCGGGTTGATGAAGGCGGTGGACAAGTTCGAGTACCGCCGTGGGTACAAGTTCAGCACCTACGCGACGTGGTGGATCCGTCAGGCCATCACCCGCGCCATCGCCGATCAGGCGCGCACCATCCGCATCCCGGTGCACATGATCGAGACGATCAACAAGCTGATCCGCACGTCGCGCTACCTCGTGCAGGAGTTCGGCCGGGAGCCCACGCCCGAAGAGATCGCCGAGAAGATGGAGCTGCCGCTCGACAAGGTCCGCAAGGTCCTGAAGATCGCGAAGGAGCCCATCTCGCTCGAGACCCCCATCGGTGAAGAGGAAGACTCGCACCTCGGGGACTTCATTGAAGACAAGTCCGTGGTGTCGCCCTCCGAGGCGGTGATCTCGAACTCGCTCTCCGAGCAGATGCGCAAGGTGCTCAAGACCCTCACCTGGCGTGAGGAGAAGGTGCTCCGCATGCGCTTCGGCATCGGCGAGAAGAGCGATCACACCCTCGAGGAGGTCGGCCAGGGCTTCGAGGTCACCCGCGAGCGCATCCGTCAGATCGAGGCGAAGGCGCTGCGCAAGCTCAAGCACCCCTCGCGCTCGAAGCAGCTCAAGTCCTTCATCGAAGGCTGAGACTCCCGCTGGGCGGTGGGGCACACCCTCACCGCCTCCCGACAAGCTCGTCGTACGACACGTCTGTCGTAATCGCCCAAGACCCTCACTGCCACACCCGCTCGGGCCCCCGGACCACCTCTCCGAGGCCCGCCCGGATCTGCCCCCGGACGTTGTCTCCCCAACACCACAGGGTCCCGTCGTTGATGAGGGCGCAGGCGTGCGCCCGCCCGGCGGCGAGGGCGATGAAGTCCGCGCGCGCGGTGGTCAGCCGCTCCAGCGGGGCCGGCGTGCTGCGGTCAGCGGTCGCCATGTCGCCGAGCTGCCCGCGGTCGTTGCGGCCCGTGCAGCGCAGGTCGCTGAACCCCGCGCTCGCGCAGGTGAAGCCCTCGCCCGCGCCCATCAGCCGCGCCATGTTCCAGCTCGTCACCGCGGTGGCCGCCGTGCGCACCGTGGTCATCCCGTCGCCGAGGGCGCCCCGCGCGCCGTCGCCCCAGCAGCGCACCGCGCGGTCGGTCCCCTGCGCGCAGACATGGTCCGCACCCGCAGCGAGCACCCGGTGGCCCATGGTGTCGGGGACCGCCGTGGGGGAGGTGCGTTCGTCGACGCTGCCGTCGCCGAGCTGCCCGCGGTCGTTGGCGCCCCAACAGAGCACCGAGCCATTCTGCGTGGCGCAGGTGTGCGCGCGCCCTGCGGCGGGGGCCGTGAAGCTCCCGCTCAGGGCCATGGGCGCGACGCGGGGCATCCGGCTGCCGTCGCCGAGCTGCCCACGATCGTTGGCGCCCCAACAAGACAGCGTCGACCCGTCGAGCGCGCAGGTGTGCTCCCCCCCGAGGGCCAACGCGTCGGCGAGGAGTCCGGGCACCCGGGTGGCCGTGAGGCGGGTCGTGGTGCTCCCTACGCCGAGCTGTCCGCGGTCGTTGGCGCCCCAACACCACACGCTCCGGTCGCGGCGACGCGCGCAGACGTGCGCGCTCCCGGCGGCGAGCTCGATCACCTCGTCGAGCCCCTCCACGCGCGCGGGCGCGGCGCGGGGCTGCGTGTCGCCCTGACCGAGCTGTCCGCGGTCGTTGGCGCCCCAACACCAGACCCGCCCATCGGTGCGGCGCACGCAGGAGACGTCGGCGCCGAGGGCCACGCCCGTGATCGATCCCTCGGGGGTCGCGGGTCGGTCGATGGGCGTCTCGCGATCCGTGGGCACGTCCACGACCGCGTCGCGAGGGGCGTCCACCGCGGCGTCGTGCGAGAGGGGGACATCCAACGCGACGACGTCGTCGACGGCGTCTGCGGGGGAACTCACGTCGCGCGCCGCGGCGTCGGTCGCGAGCGAGGAGGTCTGCTGGCCGATGACCACCTCCCACTGGCATCCGAGCGCGAGGACCGCGAGCAGCCCCGCGCGCCTCACCGACACGCCCCCTGCACCCGCGCCGCCTGCGGCGAGCCCGGGTGTCGCGAGAGGAACACCGCCGCGGCCGCGCGCGCGTCGTCGGCGCGACCCGCAGCGCACAGCGCCAGCACCCGCAGCGCGTCGCGCTCCTCGCGGAGATTGCCCTGGGGTTGTGTGCGGTCGAGGGCGGTGAGCGTGCGCAGCGCCGCCGCGCTGTCGTGGCGGGCGAGGGCGCGCTGGGCCGTCTGCACCGCGCGGAGCTCGGCGAGCATCGGGTCCTCTGCGGTCACCGCAGGGCGTCGGGGCGTCGGGGCGGGGGCTACCACGGCAGGGGTCTCCACCACCGCGGCAGGCGGCGGCGACGCGACCCGCGCAGGAGGAGGCGGCGCGGCCGTGACCGCCACCGCGGGGGCCGACATCACGGGCGTCGGCGCGGGGGCCGGGCGGCGCGAGAGCGCCACCGCGAGGACCCCGATCGCGACCGAAACCCCTGCAGCCCAGGGCCATCGGCGCGGTGGGGGCGGGGCCGCGAGGCGTGCGGTCATCGCCGCGCGAACGCGCGCCGCGGCGTCGTCGGGCGGGTCGTGCGCGGCCGCGAGAGAGGCCAGCAGCGACCGTGACTCGGGGGATAGCTCGCTCATCGTGTCGCTCCGCGCAGCCGCGAGGCGGCCGCTTCAAATTCTGTCCGCGCGACCCGCAGGCGCGAGTAGACCGTGTTCACCGGGATGCCCAGGGCCTCGGAGACCTCGGGCGCGCTCATCTGCTCCAGCTCCGTGAGAAAGAAGACCGCGCGGCGATCCTCGGGGATCGCGTCGAGCAGCCGGTCGAGGATCTGCGCCGACTGCGCGCGCTGCAGGGCGGCTTCGGGGGAGGGCTCGGTTGTCGCGAAGGTGGGCTCATCCGGGAGGGGGTCATGCGGGTCCTTGCGGCGGCGCCAGCGTCGGTGATCACTCGCCACGCGCATCGCCACGCCCGCGAGCCAGGTGCGCAGCGAGGAGCGGCCCTCGAAGGTCCCGAGGCGGCGGTGCACCACCACCCAGGTCTCCTGCGCGGCGTCGTCGAGGTAGGCGGTCGAGACCCCCGCGCGGCGCAACACGCGCCACACGAAGGCGAAATGCCCGGCGTACACCGCATCGAAGGGCGGCGTGCGGGTCGCGGGGGGCGACGGCGAGAGCATCACCCCGGGGGAGTGGCCGACGGTCGGACCTTCCGTCATCACATCTCGACGCTCACGCCCCCGGAGAGCATCACGGTCACCGCGGGCACCTCCCACCCCGCGTCGCTGCCCTGAATCACGAAGCGGGGACGGGTGATGGGGGCGGCGAGGTCGAGGGCGAAGATCCCCGCGCCGACGCGCGCGAAGGCCGACGCGCCGACCTGGAACCACGGCGCGTCGCCGTCGCCCGGCACCGTGAAGCCTTGCGAGCGCGCGCGCAGCCAGCCCACATCGACGAGGGCGCAGAGGCCCACCGCGCCGTCGCGGGCCGTGGCGCACAAGCGCGTCGCGAGGCTCAGGCGCAGGGCCTCCAGGGATGCTCCCTGCGGCGACGGGGCGCCCCGCGAGGCGAAGGCCACCGTGGGCGAGAGCTCCATCCGCAGGCCGCGAGACCGCCACGCCGCAGACAGGAGTACGCCGAAGCCCGTGTCGGGCAACGCGTTGGCGTCGAGCAGGGCCCGCGCGCCGAGGGACCACCGCGGCCGCGGCGGCGGGGCTGGTGCGGGCGCGGCGGGGCGGAGCACGGGCGGGCGCTCGGCGTCGGTGAGCTGTTCAACCTCGGGCGGGAGCGCGGGGCGGGGGAGGGATGAGGCAGGGGCGGACACAGGCGCGGCGTCGTCGAGGGCGAGGGCGAGGACCACCGCGGTGGCTTCGGCGAGGGACGCGCAGCGCGGCGCGGCCAGGGTGCGCACGCCGCCGGGGGTCTCGATGCGCACGCGCCAGCGTCGCGCGTCGCGGGTCACCGTGGCGGTGGCGGGGAGCGGGGCGGTGGGGTGATCCGAGGCGCGGAGGTCGCGCACGCGGCGGAGGATGGCGTCGGCGTCGGGGCAGCCGGGAGGGGCCGTCCAGGTGAGCGTGAGGGAGCTGGGCTGCGCCCGGGCCGCGGCGGGAAGGTGCATCGCCGCGGCGGCAACAAGACTGACTCCCGCGCGCCGCACGGCGCGCACTATAGCGCAGCGGGTGCGGAGGCGGGGGAGCGTCCGACGGAGGCCAGGCGCGAGAGCGGTCGGATGCTAGTCCGCCGCAGTCGGGCGCAGGTGCAGGCGCAAGGTCGCGCTCTGTTGCACGGTGTCCGAGATGGCCGTCCACCCCACGGCGTCGTTGCAGCCATCGCCGGCGAGCAGCGGGAAGGGTGAGTACGGTGTCGTCCCCACAACCCGCGGTCCCGGAACGCCCACGACGGCGCCGTCGCGGGAGAAGCGCGTCCACCAGACGCTGCTCGCGTTCGCGTCGCTGTGTGCGAACCCGACGCGAAAGGTGTCGCCGTTGAAGAGCACGCCGGGCTCTCCCGAGGCGCGTCCATCGCCCAGCACCACGGAGTTCCCGAGCGCCTCGCCGCCGACCGTCGCTCGACGGAACCACACGGCGTTGGTGTCGGGGGTGTCCAGGCCGAGCTGCATCCACGCGGCGCCGTACATCGTGCCATCGGTCGCGAGGGTCACGCGCAGCGGCCGCCCGCCCTCGTGCAGGATGATCCGGCGGGTCACCGCCGCCGTCGTCGGATCGATCTCCGCGATGACGACGCGCGCGTTGGGGATGTCGACGTACTCGGTGAGCCCGATCGCGTAGCGGTCACGGGCCCAGACCAACGAGGGCGCCGTGTCCGGCTCGGTGGTCGAGCGCAGCCCATCGAGGAGCGTCGCGTCGGGGCGCAGGATCCCGCACGAGGCGTCGATGCGCGTGAGGTAGGCGTGGTGCTCGACGCCGCCGCCGACGAGCGCGTCCTGCCCCTGCCACGCGACGGCCCACTCGCGGCGCGGCGCGCTGTACGCGACCGTGATCGCCAGGTGTGGCGCGTGCTGCGCGCTGAGCGCGCGCTCGCTCCCGGGGATCAACACCCCGGCGGCGTCGAGCCGCGCGAAATGCGCGCGCATCCCGGCGGTGAGGCCGTCGGGCGGGAGCTCGATGAAGCCGAGGCCATACCCGCCGCCGCTGACGGCGAGCGCGCCGCGGGTCGCGTACCGTCCCGGCGGGAGGATGCGGTGCTCGCTGCCTGGCACGAGCTCACCGTCGCGGTCGGCGCGACCGAAGTAGAGCCCGAAGAGCACGGGCGCGCTCGACTCGAGGGCGGCCCAGGTGAACGCGTACTCGACGCCGTTCCAGACGAGCGAGGTGAGAGTCCCCGCGGCCCCGAGGCCGCGCAGCGTGGTGCTGCGGTCACCGCGCAGGGCGGAGCACGCCGCGGGGGGGCGCGCTTCGAGAGCGCCCGCGTCGGCGCACCCGCTCGCCGCGATCTCGGTCGCGGGCCCGGCGAGTTCGGCGAGGTCGGAGGTCTGCGTCGAACGGATGGTCGCGTGGGGGAGCAGCCCGCTGTCGGGCCGCACGACCCCTGTCGACATCGCCACGCAGCCAAGCGCCAGGGCGACCCCGCACACGCGCCATCGCGGGCTCACGGCGCGCGACCCCGGGGGAAAGCAGTCGCCGCATCGGGTGGGGGATGGGGGGAGGCCCGCCCGTTCCGATGCGTGCGCGATCCCGCCTCGACCCATGCGCAAACGCTACCACCCCAGGCGCTTCAGGGTTGTCACCGGGCGCGGGTGGAGGGCGTAGACCGCCCGCGAGAGGGAAGCATGAAGCTCTACGATGAACTCGCGGACTGGTATCCGTTGCTCACGCCCCTGGCGCACTACGCCGAAGAGGCCCCGGTGTACCGCGCCGCCCTGCGCGACGCGCTGGGGCCCGGGCGACACACCCTGCTGGAGCTCGGCGCGGGCGCGGGGCACAACGCCCACTACCTCGCCGACGACTTCGCGCTCACGCTCACCGACCTCTCGCCCGCGATGCTCCGGCACGCGCGGCGGGTGTGCCCCGGGGCCGAGCTCGTGCAGGGCGACATGCGCACGCTGCGCCTCGGGCGCACCTTCGACGCGGTCTTCGCGCACGACGCCCTCTGCTACATGCTCACCGAAGACGACCTCCGCGCGGTGTTTCGCACGGCCCGCGCGCACCTGCGCCCCGGCGGTGTGCTGCTGCTCGCGCCGGACTTCTTCGCCGAGACCTTCGCGCCCGGCAGCGAAGAGGACGGCGGCGACGAGGGCGACCGCGCGCTGCGCTACCTCGCGTGGGCGTGGCAACCCGCGGGGGTGAGCGATCGGTACGTGGTCGACTACGCGATCTTCACCCGGGAGGGCGACGCCGCGCCGGTGTTGCACCACGACCGCCACGAGGAGGGGCTCTTCGCTCGCGCGCAATGGATCGCGTGGCTCGAGGCCGAGGGCTTCGCGGTGGAGGTGCTCCCGTGGCGTCACCCGGAGGTCGAGCGCGAGCTGGCGCTGCTGCGCGCGCGATGGGAGGGGGTGGGCTGAGTCAGCTCGCGGGGGAGGGGGCGCGGTCAGGACCCCAGGCGCCATCGTGTTGAGCGCCTTGAGGCCGAAGGGCATCGCCGCGTGTACAACACCTCCATGTTCGACCTTCGGCTCTCCCGGCGCGGGACCTCGGTCTCTGCGCGTTGGCTCCTGGCGCTGGGCGTCGCCCTCGCGGGCTGCAACGCCGACCACTACTACTGCAGCGTGTCCGGGAATTACTCCCAGCCCGGTACCATTTACCGCGCCTCGCGCTGCGCCGTCGCCCGCACGGCTGAGGAGGTCTGTCAGGGCCTGCAACTCCCAACGCCGGCGCCCGCGATGCTCATCTATCAAACCGCCGGCCCCTACGCTCAACGCGAGGTCTGCGAAGAGCGGGGGCCCCTCGACATTCTGCGCCCGCCCACCGACGCGGGCCGACCGTAGCGCCCTCGCGGCGCACTCGGCGCTTGCGCCCATGCCGCCGCTCGCGCACCTAGTCGCCCGATGGCCCACGACGCGCTCCCCATCGACGCGCTGCGCGCACCCTTCGTCGACGCGGTGGCGCGCGGCCGGGTGGTGCTCACCTCCCCCACGGGCTCGGGCAAGAGCACGCAGGTGCCGCGGTGGCTCGCGGCGCTCCCGGGCGCGCCGAAGGTGCTGGTGGTGCAGCCGCGGCGGCTCGCGTGTCGCGCCCTCGCGGCCCGGGTCGCCGAGCTCGACGGCACCGCGCTGGGCGACCGCGTGGGTTATAACGTGCGCGACGAGCGCAAGCAGTCAGACCGCACGCAGGTGCTCTTCGTCACGCCGGGCGTGGCGCTGCGGATGTTCCCTGAGTGGACGCGCTGGGGCGCGGTGGTGCTCGACGAGTTCCACGAGCGCAGCCTCGACACGGACCTTCTCCTGGGTCTGCTCGCGAAGCACTACGACGGTCGCCTGGTGGTGATGTCGGCGACGCTCGCGGGCGAGCGCATCGCGACGCATCTCCAGGGCGCGCTGCTGCAGGGCGAGGCGCGGACCTTCCCCGTGGAGTTCCGCTACCTCGGCGACCACCCCGCGCAGCTCCCCCACGAGGACCGCCTCGACCACCGCGTGCGCCGTGCCCTCGAGGCCGCGCGGGGTGACCCCGGCGACGTGCTGGTGTTCCTGCCGGGCAAGGGGGAGATCAGTGAGTGCGCGCGGGCGCTGCGCGGGCGCGACGACGTCGAGGTCATCGCGCTGCACGGGTCGCTCACGCTCGACGCCCAGCGCGCGGCGTTTCAGTCGAGCGCGCGGCGCAAGGT
Organism: Polyangiales bacterium; assembly: GCA_044376155.1. Classification (GTDB taxonomy): domain Bacteria; phylum Myxococcota_A; class Polyangia; order Polyangiales; genus JAWKRB01. Next base: position 1,354 of record JBILLI010000097.1, on the reverse strand, counting down.
GGTGCTCGCGACGAACGTGGCCGAGACCTCGGTGACCATCCCCGGCATCGGCGTGGTGATCGACGTGGGCATGGTGCGACAGACCCGCTACCGGGGCGGCCGCGCGTCGCTGGTGCTCGTGCCCGTCGCGAAAGACAGCGCTGACCAGCGCGCGGGCCGCGCCGGACGCACCGCGCCCGGGGTCTGTTACCGCCTCTGGAGCCAGGCCGCGCGGCTCAGCGCGAACACCCCCCCGGAGGTGCACCGCGAGTCGCTCGTGCCGTTGGTCCTCGCCGCGGCGGCGTGTGGGACGCGCCCCGAGGATCTCCCGTTGTTGGATCCGCCGCGCCCGGGTGCGCTGGTCGACGCGCGCGCCGAGCTCACGGCCCTCGGCGCCCTCGACGCGAAGGGAGAAATCACCCCGCGGGGGAAGGAACTCTTCGGACTGCCCCTCGACGCCGCCCTCGGGCGACTGTTGGTGGAGGCCCGGGGCACGGGCGCGCTCGACGATGTCATCGACCTCGTGGCCGCGCTGGGCACAGGGCGACCGATGTTCTCGGGCCGCGCGCCCATGGGCGACGACGACCACGCGCTGCGGGCCGGGGGGTGTGATGCCACGGCGCTGATCCGCGCGGTGCGATGGGGCGATCCCGAGTCTGACGGGCTCTCGCGCACGGCCCTCGACGAGGCGCGCCGCACCCGCGAGCGACTGCGCCGCGCGCACGGCCTCGACCCCCGCGCCACGGACCTCCCGCTGGACCGCGACCGCCTCGCGCGCACCGCCCTCGCGGCCGATCCGCGGTGTGTGCACGTGCCCCGCAAGCGCGGCAACGACCTCGCGTGGAGCAACGGCGGCACCGAACTGGAGCTGGCCCGCGAGAGCGCGGTGAACGCCGTGGTGAAAGAGGTCGACGCCATCGCGGTGCTCGACAGCCGCGCCGTGGGTGATGGGCGCGACGCGGTGATCTACGTGACCTGCGCGACGCCGCTGAAGCGTGCGTGGTTGTTGGAGGCGGGCGTGGGGCGCGACCGTCTCGGCAGCGTCACGGTGGAGCGCGGGCGCGCGGTGGCGAAGGTCGAGCGGGTGTACGCGCGGAAGGTGCTCGCGGAGCGCGAGGAGGTGCCCGAAGGGGACGTCGCCCGCGACGCCATCGCCGAGCTCTTTCTGCGCGGGAGCATCTTTCGCGAGAGCCTCGCGGTGACGAAGGAGCGGCTCGCGGCCGCGGCCCTCGCGTCGAGATTGTTGGGGAGCGGACGGTTGCCCGAAGGGGTGATGCAGCCCGTGGCGCTGGAGGCGTGTGAGCCCGCGGCGTGGGTGCGCGCGCGGCTGCTGGCGCTCGGGGTCACCCGGGGCGACGAGCTCTCGCTGCTCTCG
>JBILLI010000096.1:0-15541 GCA_044376155.1 Polyangiales bacterium | reverse complement strand
ACGGATCCGCCTGCGCCACGCCCGCCCACGCGATGGCCGTCGCCGCCGCGGCGTCATCCGTGGCGATGGGGCGCAGCAGCTCCCGCGCGGCCACCACGTGCCGACGCGAGAAGGCGAGCTCGGCCAACACATACCGCCCGAAGGACGTCGCAGGCCCCTGCGCCGCAGGGAGATACGCATCGTCGGCGGGATCCGAGGGCGCGGGGAGCACCATGGGGGGTGACGGGTTCGCGGCGCCGTTGTCGTTGGTGAACTGCGCCACGGGCACACCCGCCGGATCGGTCACCGCGGCCATGAGCAGGGGGGAGTGGTACCCGCTGGCGACCTTCACGCGCAGGGTGTGGTGGCCCGCCGTGAGCCGCAGGGGGACGTGCACCGACGCGCCCCGGGCGTGCGTGCGCGGGTCGAGCGTGGCGACGCGCGCGCCGTCGACGAGCACCGCGAAGGCGTTGGGCGACTCGACGTAGACCACCACGTCGCCGGTGCGTTCGAGGGTGAAGTCGGCGTTGGCGTAGAGCACCCCGGTGAGGGTCACACCCCGCCCAAGGTTCGCCGCGCAGCCCCGCGCGCGCACGCTGTAGGTCGGGAGATGTCCGCGTCCCGGCCCCGCGTCGTAGCTCGCCGCGAGGGGCGCGGGCGACTCGGGGGGAAAGGCCCGGTCGAAGCTGAGGTTGGGCAGCGGGCCGAAGGGACCCGCGACGCGGTAGCGGGTGGGGCAGCCCGCGCGCTCGGTCCAGCGGTGGGCGTCGGGGGTGCGTCCGGCCTCGCGGGCCCAGCGCACGGCGCCCTCGAAGAGCCGCACGCGCGCCGCCGCGCCGAGGTGACCGGGCGACGCCTCGCTGCGGGTGAGCAAGGCCGCGAAGGGCGTGGCGAAATCGCGCACGTCGCCCCGCAGCGCGAGCAGCTTGCCCACGCACACCTCGGCGATGGCCGGACCCAGCGGGTGCGGGGATTCGCGCGTGGCGTCGACCGCGGCGATGTACTCCGTGAGGGCCTCTTCGAACTGTCCGTGCTGCGCGAGGAGGAGCCCTCGGGCGAAGCGCGCCGCGGGGTCGCGGGCGGTGGCGTCGCGCAGGGCGTCGAGGGCGCGCGTGGCCTCGGCGGTGTCGCCCCCCGGTGCGGTGAGCTCGGCGAGGGCGCGGGTGAGCCGCGCGGCGGTGTCGTCGGGCGCGCGGGTGAGGGCGTCGCGGGCGGCGGTGAGCTCGGGGACGGTCGTGCGCGCGCGGGGCGTCGACGCGCACCCGAGGAGGGTGAGCACCAGGGCGAGGCGCTTCATCGCGCACCTCCGGGCATGCGCACGGTCACGCGGCGGCCCAGGGCGTCGTCGACCGATGCGCAGAACGCGCGGAAGGCGGCGTAGTCCGCCGGGGGGATGCGGTCTCGCCGCAGGATCAGCACGCGGCGCACGGTGAGGGTGTTGCCCTCGGCGGTGGTGCGGTACTCGAGGCGTCCGAAGGCGTTGTCGATCTCCACGGGGGGCGGTACCTCGGTGGCGCGCGCGCCGGGGGGCAGGGTGATGCGGCGGGTCTCGTCGAGGGTGCTGGGCACGCCGAGCACGAGGTCGTGCACGCGGGTGCCGCGGGCGGCGAAGCGTCGCGAGAGGTCCATGGGGGCCGCGGGGTGGAGCAGGAGGTCTGCCCCCTGGCGGGTGCCGAGCAGGGGCACCTGGGCGTCGTACTCGAAGCGCGCGGGGGTCTCGACGTCGGTGAGGTCCCCCGTGCGCACGGCGGTCACGCGAATGCCCGCCCAGCGGTCGCGCAGGTCGTCTTCGACGCGCTCGGTGCGGGTCGCGGGCACGGCGAGCTGCGCGCGAAGACCGCCCGCGTTGGGGCCCTCCTGGGACTGCCGCACGCGGAAGGTCGCCGCGCCGTCGGGCGCGAGGGTGACCTCGGCCTCGACGCGGGAGACGTTGCGGTCGGGCGTGTACACGGGGGTGGTGACGAAGCGCGCGCCGCCCTGCTGGTCGACGATGAGCGCCGAGGCGCCCTGGTCCCCCGCGGGGAGCTCGTTCATCCCGCTGTTCTGCGCGGTGCCGTCGAGAAAGAGGTCGAGCGAGGGCACGTAGGCGATGGCGTGGTTGAACACCGCGAGGGACGCGGGCTCGGCGTGCACGGTGCCCTGATCGCGCGTGCGAATGAGCACCATGTGGGCGTCGACGCCGGCCTCGCGGAGCATGGTCACGATCACCGACGCCTTGTCCTTGCAGTCGCCGAAGCCGCGGGTGCAGATCTGCGGCACGGCGTAGGGCTTGTACCCGTGGATGCCGAATTCCAGCGCCACGTAGCGGGTGTTGGCGATGACCCAGTCGTAGACCGCGCGCACCTTGTCGCGGTCGGTGGTGAGCCCCGCGGTGATCTGGCGCACGGTGGCGCGCAGGCGGTCGTCGGCCACGAGCTGGTCGCGCACGAGGCCCCACCACCACGCGCCCACCTCGGACCAGGTCTGGTACGTGCTCACGTGCAGGTACGCGCCGCGCTCGGTGCGCCCCGGCGCGCGCTCCTCGGGCACGAGGGCGGGCACGTCGTCGGCGGAGAAGGTGTGCACCTGCGCGTCGCCGTCCTCGCGGGTCTCGTGGGTGAGCGCGGGCACGCCCGCGGCGGGCGCGGCGTGGAAGTAGAAGCGACGGGCGCGCGGCGCGCGGAGCACATAGCGAAAGCGCGACCGGGGCACCTCGGCCTGCACCACCTGGAGGTCGCCGAAGTAGTCCGCGAAGACGTTGCGGAACGACACGTCGTCGACGCGCCAGCGCAGCTCCACCACGTCGCCCACGGCGAGGTTGGCGAAGCGCACCTGGGCCACGCGGTTGGTGAAGTACATCCGGGTGGAGGGGTCGCTGTTCACCGCGAACTCGTCGAGCTGCACGCCCTCTTCGACGCTGCCGTCGGGGTGGTGCACCCGCGCCGCGCGGAGCTCAAAGCGCTGCGCGTCGGGGTCGTAGCTCATGGTGAACGCCCGCCCGTCGCGCGCGCCCTGCTCGGTGCGCACCTCGTACGCGATCTGTCGGAACATCCCCGAGAGCCCGTTGGCGTACACCGTGCGGGTGGTGAGCTCGGTGAGCGTGCGGAGGTGATAGCCCTCGCTCGTCGCGCCGGTCGCGCTCTGCACCCGTCGCGCGAGAAAGGTCCGGGGCTCCTCGGCGAGGGCCTCGTCGGCGCGGGGCTCGGAGGGCTCGAGGGCCTCGAGGTGGGCGCGCACCTCGCGGTCCTGCGGGCGCAGGGCGAGCACGCGGCGCATGGCCGCGCGGGCCTCATCACGGTGACCGAGGCGCTCCTCAAGCTCCGCGCGGGCGCGCCAGAGGCCCGACTCCTCCGGGGCGATCTCGTCACACGCGCGGGCCAGCGCCGCCGCGCCGCGGGCGCCTTCGCCGACGCTCTCCAGCAGCTCCGCCGCGGTGGCGTGGACCGACAGTCGGTCGGGGCGGAGCGCGAGCATCTCCTCGGCGAGGGCGATCACCGCGGGGCGGTCACCCACCGCGCGGGCGTCGCGGGCGAGGCCCTCCAACACATCGAGGTCCCCCGCGCGGACTGCGCGCAGGGCCTGTCGTAGCCGCGCTACTTCGGCGTGTTGCCCGGCGTGCTCGGCGAGGCCCAGCCGCGCGCGGAGCACCGACGGCGCCCGGGGGGAGCGCGACGCGGCGTCTTCGAGCGTGCGGTGCGCGGTCACCTGCAGCCCGAGGTCGTCGAGCGCCAGCGCGAGCTCGATCCACGGGAGCACGAAGCCTTCGTCTCTCCGCGTGGCGGCCTCGAGCAGGGGGATCGCCTCCTCGGGGTGCACCCCCACGCGACGCTCATGTCCCAGCGCCGCAAGCACATGCGCGTCGTCGGGGGTGAGCGCGCGGGCCTGCTCCAGCGCTTGCAGACGGCGGTTGCGGTCGGCCGCGAGCTCCGCGGCGAGGAGCCAGCGCGAGGCCGTAGGGTGCTCGCGGGCGACGCGCTCGGAGAGGTCCGCGGCCTGCGGGTCGGCGGGGTCGTCGGCGCCCGTGAGGGCGAGCCAGCGCGCGTAGTCTTCCAGGGCCTGCGGGGTGGGCGAGGGACGCGTGGCGGCGGTGCGCAGGGCCGCGAGCACGCCCTGCTCGGGGGGCGCGGAGATCACCGCGACGCGGTCGATGGCGGGCGCCGACGCGGGGGTGGCGTCGACGGTGAGTCCCGACAGGGGCGCGCCCGCGGGGGTGGTGAAGCGCGCGAAGAAGGCCATGCCGCGGTCGTCGGTGCAGAGCTTGAGCATCACGCGGTTGGCGCCCGCGCGGAGCTGCACGGCGACGCCCGTGCGGTCGGCGGAGATGCGTCGCACGGCGGGGTCGCGGAGCACCTCGGCGCCGTTGACCCACGCGGCCACGGCGCCCGCCGCGCCGAGCCAGAGGGTCGCGGGGGTGGCGACGCGGGCGGTGACCGTGGTGTGCGCGAAGGCGCAGGCGTTCACGCTGGGCCGCACCAGCGCGTCGAGGGGGACCATCCCGAGGTGGGCGACGTCGGGCATGACCCGCCAGCGCACGGGGCGCTCGAGCCCGTCGAAGGGGGTCTCGGTGGAGATCACCGCGGCGCGGTCGCGCTCGGGGGGGAGGGTGCGGGTGAAGCCGTTGCGGCCCTCGTTCTCAAAGGGCCCCACGATGGCCCAGCGGGTGAGCCATCCCAGCTCGGTGCCGCGGGTGGCGGCGGCGGCGCGTTGGCCGAGGTCCCACCGGAGTTGGGCCTCGAGGTGCGCGGCGGCGGCGCGGCGCAGGGGCGGGAGCGCAGGGGACGTGCGCAGGGCCGCGACCCGGTCGAGGAGCAGCAGGGGGTCGACGTGGTCGCGCAGGCCGCGCAGGCGCTGGAGGGCGATGGCCGCGGCGGTGGACCCGGGGGCGGCGCGCACGGTCTGGGCGTGGGCGTCGACCCACTCCTCCCCGGTGCGCTGGGCGAAGGCGGGGGTCGTGAGGGTGAGGGCGGTGATGAACGCGGCGCGCATGGACAGCATCAGACCGGGCGGATAGTGTCCGCGCCCCCGTCGATGCTTGCAGGAATGATCAAGACGGCCCGTCCGAAGCAGTGGGTGAAGAACCTCTTCGTGCTGGCGCCGATGGTGTTCGCGAAGGATCTCTTTCATGGGGACGTCCTGCTCCGCGCGCTCGGGGCGTTCACGGCGTTCTCGCTGCTGGCCGGGGCGATCTACACGATCAACGACCTGGTGGACGTGGAAGACGACCGCCAGCACCCGACGAAGAAGCACAGACCCATCGCCGCGGGGATCGTTCCCGAGGGCGCGGCGAAGTCCATGGCCGCGGGGCTCATCGTGGTGGCCCTGGGCCTCGCCGCCGCGCTCGACGTGCGGGTCGCCCTCGTGGCCCTGGCGTACCTCCTCAAGGACCTCGCGTACTCCCTGCGCCCGCTGCGCCTGAAGGACGTGGCCTACGTGGACGTGGGGCTCATCGCGCTGGGCTTCGTGTTCCGCGTGACCGCCGGGTCGTTCGCCGTCTCGACCGCGGATCATCCCGTGCGCCCCTCGGGGTACCTCATCTTGTGCACGGCGTTTCTGGCACTGTTCCTGGGGTTTGGGAAGCGCTGGCACGAGCTCATGACCAACTCCTCGAAGGCCCGCGAGGTGCTGGAGCGATACGGACGTCGCGCCCTGGGATGGACCCTCTGGGGCACCGGGCTCGCCACCATCGCGGTCTACCTCGCGTGGACCCTCGACCCCCCGCAGCCCCTGATCTTCGCGCAGAAGTACCTCTGGACCACCACGCCCCTGGTGCTCCTCGCCATGACCCGCTTCGTGCGCCTGCTGAACTCCCAGGACGGGGAGTCGCCCACCGATGCGATGCTCAAGGACGTGCCCTTCGTGCTCACGGTCCTCGCGTGGGCGCTGCTGGTGGTCACGATGATCTACCAGCTCCGCCCCGCGGGCTGAGCGCTGCCTCGTTGATGCGCCGCGCCGCGCTGCTCCCGCTGGCCGTCGCCTGCGCCGCCCCGCCCCGCGTCGCGCCGCGTTCGGCGGTGGTGGCGCCACCCCCCGCGGTGGTGATCCCGTCACCCCCCGCGCGGGTCTCGCTGCGCGTGCGCGCGACCGACGCGGCGACGGGAGAGGCGCTGCCGGTGCGCGTGGTGATCCGCGGCATCGCCCCCACGGGCACCCCCGACCTCGGGCCGGTGCACCGCGCCGCGGGAGCCGGTCCGGTGGTGGTGGCGGTGCGCGGCGAGGCCACGGTGTCGGTGCCCCCCGGGCGCTATCGCGTCGCGGCCTCGCACGGCCCGGAGTGGTCGTTGGGGCTCTCCGAGGTCGACCTGCGCGACGGCCGCAACACCGCGGTGGACCTCACGCTCCACCACGAGCTGGTGATGCCGGGGTGGGTGCCGTGTGATCTGCACGTGCACGCGCGCCCAAGCTACGACAGCGAGGTCACGGTCGAGGACCGCGTGGCCTCCCTCGTCGCCGAGGGCGTGCGCTTCGCGGTTCCCTCGGAGCACAACATCGTGGGCGATTACGGCCCCGGCGTGGCCGCGCTGCCGCCCTCGCTGCGGTCGGCGCTCGCGTGGGCGCCCGCGGTGGAGGTGACCGCCGACCCCCGCGACACCCCGCTCGGACACTTCAACGTCTACCCCTTTCCCCCCGCGCCCGACGCGCCCCACGGGGGTCCGCCGCCGTGGCGTGGGGTCACCGCGCGGGAGATCTTTCTCGCTGCGCGCCAACGACATCCCGACGCCGTGCTGCAGGTGAACCACCCCCGCATGGCGCCGGGCATCGGGTACTTCGACCTCACCGGACTCGACCCCTGGAGCAACCGCGCGACCTCTCCCGCGTACGACCCGGGCTACACCGCCATCGAGGTCTTCAACGGGCTCGACCTCGGCGACCTCACGAAGGTCGAGTCCGTGCTCGCGGACTACATGTCCCTGCTCGGCACGGGCGCGCGCTACGTCGCCACGGGGTCGAGCGACTCGCACAACCTCGCGTTTCAGACCGCGGGCTATCCCCGCACCTACGTCTCGGCGCCGGGGGACGACGGCGCGGGCGCGGCCGACGTCGACCTCGTGCTGCGCGGCCTGCGCGCCGGGCGCGCGATGGTCTCCGCGGGCCCCATGGTGCAGCTCTCGGTGGAGGGCCGCGAACCCGGCGAGGTGCTCGAGGTCGACGGGGTCACCGCCGCGCGGGTGCGGGTGCAGGTCACCGCGGCGTCGTGGGTCACGGTGCGCGAGGCGGCGATCTGGCGCGACGGGCAGCGCGTCGCGGTGTTCGCGGTGCCCGCGGCGACGACCCCGCTGCGGCTGGACCGCACGGTGGTGCTCGACGTGGCGCCGGGTGACACCCTGCTCGCGACGGCGCGGGGCGAGGCGCGGTCGCTGGAGGTGGTGATGCCGTGGTCCCGGGCGACGCCCTTCGCGTTCACCAACCCCGTGCGGGTCACTCCGCGCGCCGCAGCGAATCGCCGAGGGGCTACACTCCGCGGCCGCCCATGACCCCACGACACCGCTCGCTGCTCCGTCGCCTCGCGCTGCTCTCTGCCCTCGCCGCCAGCTTCGGCGCGGGCGCGCTGGTCTCTCGCCGCGCCGACGCCGACCCGCCGCGGGCCTCGCCCTACCGCCGCCTCGGGGTGCTGTCGCAGGTCATGGCGCACATCGAGAACAGCTACGTCGACCCGGTGAACGAAGACCGGCTCGTCGACGGCGCCATTCGCGGCATGGTCTCGTCGCTGGACCCGCACTCGTCGTACCTGAACCCCGAGGAGTACGCGCTGCTCGAGAGCGACACCGCGGGGGAGTTCGGCGGCGTGGGCGTGGAGATCGACGCGCGCGGGGACTACCTCACGGTCATCGCGCCCATCCCGAATTCGCCCGCGTCGCGCGCGGGGGTGCGGGCGGGGGATGAGCTGCTCTCCATCGAGGGGCGCGACGCCCGGGGGCTCGACGTCGACGAGGCCGTGCGGCGCATGCGCGGCGCGCCGGGCACCCGGGTGCGGGTGGTGCTGCGCCGTCGCGGGGTCACCGAGCCGCTGCGGTTGACCCTCGTGCGCGAGGTGGTGCGGGTGAGCAGCGTGGAGTCGCGGATGCTCCCCGAGCGCGTGGGCTACATCGCCCTCAAGAGCTTTCAAGACCGCGCCAGCGTCGAGGTCGACCGCGCCCTCGACGCGCTCACCCGCGAGGCCGGCGGGAACCTCCAGGGCCTCGTGCTCGACCTGCGCAACAACCCCGGCGGGCTCCTCGACGAGGCGGTCTTCGTGGCCGACGAGTTCCTGCAGAGCGGGGTCATCGTCTCGACCCGCGGGCGCGACGGCACCGCGCAGGACGAAGCCCGCGCGCACCCCGCGGGCACGCGCCCGGCCTTTCCCATCGTCGTGCTGGTGAACGAGTACAGCGCCAGCGCCGCGGAGATCCTCGCCGGCGCGCTGCAGGACCACCACCGCGCCACGCTCGTGGGCACGCGCACCTTTGGCAAGGGCAGCGTGCAGTCGGTCATCGACCTCGCCGACGGCGGCGCGCTGAAGCTCACCATCGCGCGGTACTTCACCCCCTCGGGGCGGAGCATTCAGGCCCAGGGCATCGCCCCCGACGTGCAGGTCGAGCAGGTGGAGCTCCCCGAGGCCCCCGCGGAGGGCAGCGCCGCCGCGCCCGAGCGCGAGCGGGACCTCGACCAGCACCTCCCCAACGGCGAGGGGGGCGACGGCTCTCCTCCCGACGCGCCGGGCAGTGACCTCCGCGACCTCCAGCTCCGCGTGGGCTACCAGGTGCTCCGTGGGCTCATTCGCAGCGCCGCACCCGCGGCGAGCGCGCCCGCGGAGATGACGCCGCCATCCCCTCGCGGCGGGATCGTGCGGGAGTAGTCCTCGCCGAGGCGGTCATGGCGCCGCGGGCGAGGGGGCCCTACACTCCGACCGCGATGCCCCTCTTCGCGTTCGTGGCCTTCGTGCTGGCGAGCACCGTCGTGTCGTATGTGCGCCGCGAGCGGCTCTACCGACCGCGCTGGCAGTCGCTAGAGCGGCCCGCCGTGGTCGCGGGCATGGGCGCGTACCGCAGCGCGCTCACGGTCCCCGGGCGCGTCGAGGCGGCGCCGCTGCCGCTGCGGGTGATGGCGTTCTCGTGCATCTTCTTCGGGCGCGCGATGACCTGGACGCTGCTCGCCACCGCGGTGGGCGCGGCCTCGGTGATGCCCAGCCTGCGACCGCTGGCCGAGACCACCCTGCGGGCCATGCTGGGGTACTTCTCCGCGGGCCTCGGGGTGGGCGTGGTGGTCACCCTGGCGCTCGCGGCGATGGTGCTCGGCGCGGGCAACGACCTGCTCCTGCGGGATCACCGTCGGGCGTTCCTCCGGGTGCGCCGCGTGGCGCTGCTCTCGCTGTTCACGCACGGGTTCGTGGGGCTCCACGCGACCGTGCCGGTGTGGCTGGTGGGGGTGTCGGGCCGCGATCCCGCGGAGTCTCTCGCGGTCGCGCGGGTCGTGGCGGCGGTGGGCTTCGCGCACGCCGCGGCGCTCCTCGCGATGGCGTACGCGTACCGCTCGGCGCTCACCGCGAGCTCTTCGGCCGCGCGCGAACTCGACGTCTGAGCGGCGCGCCCCGGTCGTCTGGACATCGGCGAAGGTCTCGACTAGCACCGCCGCGGCGATGTACCCCCAGCGGCAGGAAGAGCACGCGAGCGGGTGGTTCTACCTCGGAGCCGTCGCCCTCGCGGGCCTCGCGGGCCTGACCAACTCCGCGGCGATCGGCCTCGGCGGCCTCGCGGTCTCTCACCTCACCGGCTCGATCTCCCGGGTGTCGGCCGAGCTCAGCGAGGGTGACACGCGGAACATGCTCCCGTTCACCGTGGTGCTCGTGGCGTTCTTCGTCGGGGCGGTGGTGAGCGGGGCCGCGGTGTCGACCAAGGAGCTCGGGGTGGGTCGGCGCTACGCCGCGCTGCTCATCGCCAACGGGGTGCTCCTCGGGGCGGCGGCCTCCCTCGCGCACATCGGCACCCCCGCGCCCAGCCTCGCCCTCGCCTCGCTCGCCTGCGGGATGCAGAACGCCCTCGCCAGCAGCTACCGGGGGATGGTCGTGCGCACGACCCACATGACCGGCATCGTCACCGACCTCGGCTTCGAGGTGGGCGTGTGGCTGCGCACGCGGCGCATGGACCGGCGGGTGCTTCGCCTGCACGCCCCGGTGCTCGTGGCCTTCTTCGCGGGGGGCACGGTCGGCGCGCTGCTCTCCGCCCGCATCGGCGCCGACGCGCTCTACCTCGCCGCCGCGCTCTCGTCGGTGAGCGGCTTCGGGTACCTCGGGCTGCGGATCCGTGGTGTCGTGTGAGCCCGAGCGCCCGATGAGCCCGCCCTCGTACCACGTCCAGGACCGATCGATCCTGCTGCCGTTCTACCGCCGCGCGCTCCTCGACCCGCTGCTGCCCCGGGTGCCCGCGGCGATCTCGCCCAACAGCATCACGTGGAGCGGGCAGGCGCTGCTGCTCCTCGGCGTGGCGGCGCTGCTCATGGTGCGCCCGCACCAGGGCCCGGTCTTCGTGTTCGCCGCCGTGACCCTGCAGCTCTACGTGTGGTGCGACAACGCCGACGGCGGGCACGCGCGGCGCACCGGGCAGTGCTCCCCGCGCGGGGAGTTCCTCGATCATGGCCTCGACGCCTTCGCCGTGGTGGAGATCGCGCTGCTCACGGCCCTCGCGCTGGGCGTCTCGCCCGCGTGGTGCGTCGCCCTCACGCTCGTCATCCCCACCGCGGCGACGGTGACGTACTGGGAGCAGTCGCACACGGGGATGTTCCACCTCGGGCTGCTCAACCAGATCGAGTCGACGCTGCTGCTCTCGATCTCGCTCACGATGGCCGCGGTCTACGGCGACGGGGTCTTCGCCCGCATCGCCCTGGGGGGCGTGAGCCTGCGCGACGCGCTCTGCGTGTGGACCGTCGTGCAGATCGCCGTGGGCATCGCCCGCGGGATGCGCCGCGTGGGCGCCGTGGACCTTGCGGCCTTCGGCTCCGTCGCGCCGCTCGGGGCCTTCGACGCCGCGGTGGCCCTCGCGGCCCTCACCGGGGCCGTGCCCGCCTGGCACGCCGTGGCCGTGGGCGCCGCGGGCAACGTCTTTCTCGGTCTGCGCATGCTGGTGTGTCGGCTGGGGCACGAGCGACCGACGGCCGAACCGTTGGCCCTGGTCGCCGCGGCCGCGCTGGGCCTCGCCGCCCTCGCGCCGGGACGTCTGCCGGGGGCGCCCCTGGCCGTCGCGCTCGCGGCGGTGTTCTCCGTCGCCGCGATCCGTGTCTTTCGCGAGGGGCTGCGGCGAAGCGCGGCCTGAGCGGGCGGAGGGGTCCCTTCCCGTCGAGGCGTCGGGCGGGTATGGTCGCGCCGATTTTCCACTTGCGCGCGGCGTGGCGGTGTGGCCGACGCGACGCGCGACCTTGTCTCACAAGGAGTTCCGTCACATGTCGAAGATGCGTTGGTCGAGGTTGGCGCTCGCGCTGGCCGTTGGAATGGGCTGCAGCACGGGCGAGCCGCTGCCGTCAGATGATGCCGGCAACGGCGGCAAGGACGTGCAGGTCGGCCAGGACGTCGTCGTCGAGTTCGACAGCGGCCCCATGGACACCGGCCCGCGCTGCCAGTCGCCGCTCACCGAGTGCGACGGCACCTGCGTCGACATCCGGGCGAACCCGAACCACTGCGGCGCCTGCGGCAACGCGTGCACCGCGGGCCAGTCGTGCATGGACGGCGCGTGCACGGCGATGATGCGCACCTGCCCCGACGGGCAGACCGACTGCGGCGGCACCTGCGCCAACACCACCACCGACGCGATGAACTGCGGCGCCTGCGGCAGCGCGTGCGGCGCCGGCCAGATGTGCGTCGGCGGCGCCTGCATGACCCCGGCGACCTGTCCCAGCGGGCAGACCGACTGCGGCGGCACCTGCGTCGACACCAACACCGACGCGATGAACTGCGGCCGCTGCGGCGGCGCCTGCGCCACCGGCGAGGCCTGCATGAGCGGCGCGTGCATGGCCACCACCACCTGCGGCAGCGGCCAGACCGCCTGCGCCGGCGTGTGCGTGAACACCCAGACCGACGTGACCAACTGCGGCGCCTGCGGCACCGCCTGCGCGACCGGCGAGAGCTGCACCGCGGGCCGCTGCATGGCCGCCGGCTGCCCCTCGGGCCAGACCGCCTGCGGCGGCGCCTGCGTGAACACCAACACCGACGCCGCCAACTGCGGCGCCTGCGGCCGCTCCTGCGCCGCTGGCCAGACCTGCGCCGCGGGCACCTGCATGGGCGGCGGGATGATGACCTGCACCACCCCGCTCACCAGCTGCGGCGGCGCCTGCGTCGACACCAACACCGACCTCGCGAACTGCGGCCGCTGCGCCAACGCCTGCCCCATGGGCCAGGTTTGCCGCGCCGGCACCTGCGCGGCGGACATGTCCATGTGCCCCACCGGGCAGACCTCCTGCGGCGGCGCCTGCGTCGACACCAACACCAGCGGCATGCACTGCGGCGGCTGCGGCAACGCCTGCCCCACCGGCCAGTCGTGCCAGATGGGCACCTGCGCGTGCGCGACCTCGGGCCAGACGCTCTGCGGCCGCAGCTGCGTGAACGTCCAGACGAGCGCGACGAACTGCGGCGCCTGCGGCACCGCCTGCGCCACGGGTGAGGCCTGCGTCATGGGCATGTGCCAGCGCACCTGCCCCGCCGGGCAGTCGGCGTGCGGCGGCGCCTGCGTGAACCTCCAGACGAGCACGGCGAACTGCGGTGCCTGTGGCACGGCTTGCGCCATGGGCCAGACCTGCACCGCGGGTCGCTGCGGCTGCGCCGCGGGCACCACGTCGTGCACCACCGACATGGTCACGGCCTGCGTGAACCTGATGACCGACAGCTCCAACTGCGGCCGCTGCGGCACCGCGTGCATGAACGGCCAGCGCTGCACCGCCGGCGCGTGCGCGTGCCCCGCGGGCACCACCACCTGCTCGGGCCGCTGCGTGAACGTGCAGACCGACGCCAACAACTGCGGCCGCTGCGCCAACGCCTGCCCCATGGGGCAGAGCTGCAGCGCGGGCGTGTGCCGCCCGGCCACCGCGCCGACCAACGACCAGCGCGCCGGCGCCACCACGATCTCGCTCACCTCGCCGTCGCAGACGATCATGGCCAACACCGCGAACGCGCGGCATGACACCGACGGCTCCTGCGGCTGCACCACCGGCAGCGCCCAGGACGTCTTCTACCGCTTCACCCTCACGCAGCCCGAGTTCGTCTACGCCGACACCTTCGGCACGACCTGGGACACCTCGCTGTTCCTGCAGAACGCCATGGGCACGAACATCGCGGGCTCGGGCGCGGGGCAGGTCACCTGCAACGACGACCTGAACAGCGCGGGCTTCTGCACCACCGGCGGCCTCCAGAGCCAGATCGCCGCGCGCCTCGCGGCGGGCACCTACTTCCTCGTGGTCTCGGGCTGCGGCAACGGCGCGGCCACGGTGCGCTTCCAGCACCTCCCCGCGGGCAACGGCGCCGCCGCGCGCATCACCCCGGGCGCCACCGCGACCACCGCCATGGGCAGCACCTCGGGCACCGGCACCAGCACCGCGCCGAACTGCGCGTGCTCCGGCGGCCCCGAGAACGGGTACTTCTGGGTCACCTGCCCTGACAACACCGCGACGGTGCCCTTCTACGCCTCCACCTGCGGCGGCGCGACCTGGGACACCGTGCTCGACCAGCGCAGCGCGGCGCGCACCACCAGCGTGAGCACCTGCAACGACGACACCGGGGTCTCCTTCCCCTGCGGCACCCGCTCGACCCTCGGGTCGACCATCCCCGCGGGCGCGGGCCTGCACACCCTCCTCGTCGACGGCTGCAACACGGGCGCCGGCGCCTACACCGTGACCGTGGCCGCGGGCGCGTGCGCCACCGGCCAGACCCGCTGCCGCACCTGCGTCGACACCCTGACCGACGTGAACAACTGCGGCGGCTGCAACCGCCAGTGCGCCGCGGGGCAGTTCTGCCGCGCGGGCGCCTGCACCACGCCCCCCGCGAACGACGCCGTGAGCGGCGCGACGGTCGTCAGCCTGACGAGCTCGTCGCAGATCCTCTCGGCGAGCACCACCAACGCGCGCCACGACGTGAACGGCAGCTGCGGCTGCACCAACAGCACCACGAACCGCGACGTGTTCTACCGCTTCACCCTCACGGCCCCCGAGGTCGTCTACGCCGACACCATCGGCGCCACGTGGGACACCGCGCTCTCGTTCCTCACCGCCACCGGCGGCACCATCTCGAGCGCCAACATCACCAACGGCGCCACCTGCAACGACGACGGCGGCCTCTCGGGCTGCGCCACCGGCACCCAGTCGCAGGTCTTCGCGTACCTCCAGCCGGGCACCTACCTGCTCATGGTCTCGGGCTGCGGCTTCGGCACGGCCAGCGTTCGCTTCCAGCACCTGCCCGTGGGCAACGACAGCCCGAACTTCCTCACCGCGGGCACCAACCGCACCGCCTCGGGCATCACCGTCGGCACCGGTCGCGTGACCGGCACCGCGTGCCCCTCCACCAGCCCTGAAGACACCTACGTCTGGTACACCTGCCAGAACGCCCCCGCGGGCACCTTCACGGCGTCCACCTGCGGCCGCCTGATCCTCCCGTGGGACACCATCCTGGCGCAGCACTCCGCGGGCCGCGCCACCGTGCGCACCTGCAACGACGACGCGTGCGGCACGCAGTCGTCCCTGACCTCGTCGATCCCCGCGGGCCCCGGCCTGCACGCGCTCTACATCGACGGCTTCAACGGCGCCTCGGGCCTGTACACCTTCCAGTACACCCGCCCCTGATCGCACCCCCTCGCGCGGCGTGAACCTTCGCGCCGCGCGACCCTTCCCTCCCCGCCCGAAACCATCTACACAGCGCGGCGTGAACGACGCCATCGCCAAGGCACGCGTGCTCCTCGAGGCGCTGCCCTACATCCGTAGGTTTCAGGGCCGCACCTTCGTCATCAAGTACGGCGGCCACGCCATGATCGCCCCGGAGCTCAAGGAGAGCTTCGCCCGCGACATCTGCCTGCTGAAGTACATCGGGGTGAACGTCGTGGTGGTGCACGGCGGCGGGCCGCAGATCAGCGCGATGCTCAAGCGCTCGGACGTGAAGTCGCGCTTCGTCGACGGGCTCCGCGTCACCGACGACGCCACGATGGACGTCGTCGAGATGGTCCTCGCGGGGTCGATCAACCAGGACATCGTGTCGCTCATCTGCCGCCACGGCGGGCGCGCGGTGGGCCTCTCGGGCAAGGACGACGGGTTCATCCTCGCCGACAAGCTCCCGCCCATCACCTCCAAGGACGGCGAGGAGGTCGACATGGGCCGCGTCGGCGAGGTGCGCCAGGTGACCCCCGACGTGGTGGTGGAGCTCATGCGCGCGGGCTTCATCCCGGTCATCGCCCCCATCGGCGTCGACGACCACGGCAGCTCGCTGAACCTCAACGCCGACATCGCCGCGGGCAAGGTCGCCGAGGCCCTGCGCGCCGAGAAGCTCATCCTGCTCACCGACGTCGAGGGCGTGCGCGACGGAGACGGGAAGCACGTCTCGTCCCTCTCCCGCGAGCACGCCCGCGAGCTCATGGAGGCGCGG
>JBILLI010000657.1:0-4378 GCA_044376155.1 Polyangiales bacterium | reverse complement strand
CTCGGCCCCGAGCGGCCCGCGCGCGCTCACCCGCAGCGTCGGCCCCTCGCTCACCACCTTCAGCTCCACCTCCGGCCCCGCCGTCACCGCCCAGTGCACCAGGCTCCGCAGCGCGTCGAGACAGCGCGTGCCCCGCTCGGCCACCAGGGGATCCCCGACCTCCCCCGCGGTGATCTCTGCCCTGCCCTCGGTGAGCGGCCCGAGGTCCGCCCACGCGCGCTCCACCAGCGAGGAGAGGGACACGACCCGCAGCTCCTCGGTTGTCGGCGCGCCCTTCGCCGCCGCGTGCGCGCAGCGGTCGGCGAGGCGGTGCAGCGCGTCGGCGCGGTTCGCCTCGGGCGAGCGTGACGCCGCGTCGCGCAGCGCTCCGGCGGCGTCGCGGAGCTGCCGCGCGCTGTCCTCGAGGGTGAGCGCCGTCGACGCGTCCGACACGATGAGCGCCGCGGTGTCGCCGCCGTCCTCGTCGTAGACCCGCACCCACCGGGCGTGCAGCCGCGCGTCGGGGCGCCACGGGAGGCTCAGCGCCACCGCCTCGCCCCGCGCCTCCTCCGCCGCACGCTCCATCGCCGCCCGCTGTCCCGGGAGACTCGTGATCTCCGCCGCCCGCACCGACTCGGTGCCCGACTCGAACCCGCAGAGGATCCGCGCCGCGGGGTTCATCCGCACGGGATGCCGCGCGGCGTCGAAGACCACCACCCCCACCGGGAGCTCGTCGAGCAGGGCCTGCATCGTCGCCTCTTCGGCGCCGCTCGACACGAGCCGGTCGCGCAGCATCGCGACCACGGCGTTGAGGGCGTCGGCGACCTCTTCGATCTCGTCACCCGTGCGCACGCTGAGCGTCGCGCCGAGGTCACCCTGGGCGATGGTGCGCGCGGCCGACGCGATGGCGCGCAGCGGACGCACCGCCACGAGCGCGGCGATGAGGCCCAGGAGCACCACCACCGTGAGCGCCACCGCGGCGGCGTTGCGCAGCACCGACTCGACCGACTGACGCCCGCTCTCGATGCCGTCGATGCGCTCCGCGAGGCGCGCCACCGCGAGGGGGGATCCGCCCGCGTCGCAGCGCCGCGCAGCGTAGAGCATGTGCCGCCCCGTCGTTGCGCTCACCCGCTCGGCCGCGCCCGTTCCCGTCGCGAGCGCCGCGCGGACCTCGGGTCGATCCGCGTGGTTGGGCAACGAGACATCGGGGCGCTCGGAGTCGACCAGCACCTCGCCCGAGGGCGAGAGCACCGTCACCCGCGTCGCGATGGCGTGGCGAAACACCGACGCGCGAACCGACAGCTCCCCCGCGGGACCGCTCGTGAGGCGCTCGCACAGCACCTGGAGGTCCTCCTGGAGCTGCGCCCGGGCGCGCGCGGTCTGCTCCTGGTGCAGCGACGTGCGGAGGTAGATCGCCGTGGGCAGGAGCGCCAGGGCGACCACCAGCAGGTAGCTGATCACGAGCTTGATATGAAGCGGCACCCGCACCCCGCGAGGAGTAACACCCTCCGCCCCCACGGTGCACCCACCGCCGTTGTCGAGCACGCGCGCTCCGTGCTACGCCGCCCGGCCATGCGGCTCGCGACGCTTCGAGACGGCACGCGCGATGGGGCGCTGATCGTCGTGTCTCCCAACGGTCGGCGCTACACCCCGGCGGGTCACATCGCCCCCAACCTCCAGGCGGCGCTCGACCGCTGGGACGATGTCGCCCCCGCGCTCCACGCGCTCAGCGACGCGCTCGCGCGCAACGAGGCCCCCTCGCTCGCGCTCGAGCTCGAGGCGCTGCACAGCCCCCTGCCCCGCGCGTACGAGTGGGTCGACGGCTCAGCCTACCTCAACCACGTGCGCCTCGTGCGCAGGGCCCGCGGCGCCGAGCCCCCGCCCACGCTGGAGACTGATCCGCTGGTCTACCAGGGCGGCAGCGGCGCGCTGCTGGGTCCGCGCGAAGCCATCCCCCTCGCCGACGAGGCCTGGGGGCTCGACTTCGAGGCCGAGGTCGCGGTGATCCTCGGCGACACCCCGCAGGGCGTGCGCGCGGGCGACGCGGCGAAGTACGTGCGGCTCATCACGCTGGTGAACGACTGCACCCTCCGCAACCTCATCCCCAACGAGCTGGCGAAGGGCTTCGGGTTCTTTCAGTCCAAGCCCGCGAGCGCCTTCGGCCCCTTCGCGGTGACCCCCGACGAGCTCGGCGACGCGTGGCGCGACGGGCGGCTGCACCTGCGCATGCGGGTCATGCTCAACGACGCGCTCGTGGGTGACCCCGAGGCGGGGCCCGAGATGCACTTCAGCTTTCACGACCTCATCGCGCACCTCACCCGCACGCGCGCCTACACCGCGGGCACGATCCTCGGGAGCGGCACCGTCTCGAACGAAGACCGCGCCCGCGGCATCACCTGCCTCGCCGAGCGGCGCATGATCGAGACCATCGACCACGGTGCGCCGAGAACCCCCTTCTTGAAGGTCGGCGACGAGGTCGCCATCGAGGTGCTCGACGGCGATGGGCGCGCGGTGTTCGGGCAGATCCGTCAGCGGGTGGTGGCGCTGTGATCCTGCACAACTACTGGCGCAGCTCGGCGAGCTGGCGCGTGCGCATCGGGCTGCACCTCAAGGGCATCGCGTTCGAGTACGCGCCCGTGAACCTCGTCGCCGACGGCGGCGCGCAGAAGACCGACGCGTATCGCGCGCTCAACCCGATGATGCAGGTGCCCACGCTGACCTTCGTCGAAGGCGGCGTGACCCGTCACCTCACGCAGTCGTTGCCCATTCTGGAGTGGCTCGACGAGACGCACCCCACGCCTCCGTTGCTCCCGCGCGACCCCTTCCTGCGCGCCCGCGCCCGCGCGCTCGCCGAGGTGGTGAACGCCGGCATCCAGCCGATGCAGAACCTCGAGCCGCAGCGCTACGTGCGCGAGGAGCTCAAGGGCGACGCCGCGGCGTGGACGAAGCACTTCATCCTCCGCGGCACGCAGGCCCTCGAGGCCCTCGCCGCCGAGACCGCGGGGGAGTTCCTCGTGGGCGACGCGGTGACCCTCGCCGACCTGTGCCTCGTGCCGCAGCTCTACGCGTGCCGGCGCTTCGGGGTGAACCCCGACGACTTTCCCACCCTGCGCCGCGTCGAGGCGCGCTGCGCCGCGCTGCCCGCGTTTCAGGCCGCGCACCCCGACGCGCAGCCCGACGCAGTGAAGCCCTGAGAGGACGAGAATGCTCGACCGCATGGCCGTGGGGGACCTCCCCCGCAAGCACCACATCCAGCTCCGAGGGCCCGACGGCGCGCTGCGCCACGAGGAGTGCCTCACCCGCGAGGGCTTCGACGGCCCGTTCACCATCGGGTACCACGCGCACCGCCCGCAGGCGCAGACGCTGGTCGCGACCCACCACGGCTGGCGGCCGCCCACGGCGACGCCGCCGATGCCCCTCGCGAAGCGACACCTGCTGACCAACGCGCTCGCGCCCGGCGGCGGATCGCCCCTCGACGCGCGCGTCCCGCTGGCCTTCAACGCCGACGTGGTCTTCGGCGTGGTGAAGCCCGACCGCGACGACCCGGTGTACTTCGTCAACGGCGACGGCGACGACCTCTTCTTCATCCACCGCGGGGGCGGCACGCTGCGCTCGGTCTTCGGCGACGTGCGCTTCGGGCAGGACGACTACGTCTTCGTGCCGAAGGGCGTGGCGCACCGCTTCCTCCTCGACGAGGGCGTGGAGCAGCACTGGGTGAGCGTGGAGTGCCTCGGCGGGATGCACCTCCCGAAGCAGTGGCGCAACGCCACCGGGCAGCTGCGCATGGACGCGCCGTACTGCCACCGCGACTTTCGCCGGCCGGTGTTCGCGGGCCCTCGCGACGAGGGCATTCGCGACGTGGTGGTGAAGCGCCGCAACACCTTTCACGGACAGCAGACCGCGCACAGCCCGCTGGACCTCGTGGGGTGGGACGGCACGGTCTACCCCTGGGCCTTCGCGATCCTCGATTTTCAGCCGCGGGTGAGCACGGTGCACCTGCCGCCGACGTGGCACGGCACCTTCGCCACACGCGGCGCGCTGATCTGCTCCTTCGTGCCGCGCCTCGTGGACTTTCACCCCGAGGCCATCCCCTGCCCCTACCCCCACAGCAGCGTCGACTGCGACGAGATCCTCTTCTACTGCCGCGGGAACTTCACCTCCCGCCGCGGCGTGGGCCCCGGCAGCGTGAGCGTGCACCCCATGGGCATCCCCCACGGGCCGCACCCCGGCGCCTACGAAGCCTCCATCGGCAGCCGCGAGACCTCTGAGCTCGCCGTGATGCTCGACACCTTCCTGCCCCTCGACCTCACCGCCGAGGCCGGGGCCATCGAAGACCCGCGCTACCACGCGTCCTTCATCGAGTGACCCCTGCCACCCCCCCTTGTGCGCGTCCGCCGTG
>JBILLI010000656.1:0-4379 GCA_044376155.1 Polyangiales bacterium | reverse complement strand
GGGAAGGGCCGGGGAAGGGGGCCACGAATCGCGAATTCACCACAAGAACAAGCGCATTTCAGAGATGTGTCCCGAGGTGAACCGAGGCGGGGGAAGGGTCGGGGAAGGGGGCCACGAACCGCGATTTCCAACGGAGAACAAGCGTGCTTCGGAGATGGGTCCCGCGCGATGCCCTCCGCGTGGGGGAGGGCGCGCGGTTGCGCAGAGGGGGCGACGGGAGCGCCCGTCAGGGCGCGGTGGGGATCGCCGCGAGCACCCGGCGCACGGCGGCCTCGCTCAGGCGCTCGTGCACGGCGGCGGCCACACGGCCCTCGGGATTGATCACGAAGATCCAGGGCATCTCGACCTCGGGCAGCCCGAGGGAGTGCGCGAAGCTGCCGTCGCGGGAGAGCCACACGGTGTTCCAGCGCGGGCGCGGGGTCGCGTCACGGGCCTGACCGATGATCGTGTCGGTGGGGATCAGCGGGAACAGGTTCAGCGCCGCGAAGGTGAGCATGCGCGTGCCCTGCGGGACCGAGGTCTCCAGCCGACGCCACCACGCGGTGAGGTCATCGCCCACGTCCTTGTCGGTCATGGTGAGCGCGATGGTCCAGCGCCCCTGGAGGTCGCGCTCGGTGTGGCGCGTGCCGTTGAGGTCGTTCACCGCGAAGGTGGGCATGGGCGCCCCCACCGAGGGGTCGGCAAAGGCCGCGGGCGCGAACAGAAGCCCAATCGCTGCAATGAGATGAATGGATCGCCGCATAAATTTCGCGCCTCCCTGGGAAGCTCGTGGTGCGCGCAGTGTAACGCGCCCCGTCACCCTGTGGATGCACCGGGTGCGAATTTCGTTTCACAGGTCTCGTGCGGGATCTTGACCGCCCTCCCCCGCGCCGTGCTCCATGACGGGCCATGATCGACCGGGACGGCAACGGCATTGAGGACCGCGTGGACCTTCACCGCATCGCCGTCGCGGCCATGACCGCCCGGGGGTTGCTCCATGAGCTCCCGGCGGTCCCGCCCGCGGAGCCCACGGCGACCGACGGCCGGGACCTCACGGACCTCCCGTGGAACTCCATCGACAACGCGAGCTCGCGGGACCTCGACCAGGTGGAGTACGCCGAACGCCACGAGGGCTTTACCCGGGTGCTCGTGGGCATCGCCGAGGTGAGCGTGTTCACCCCCCCGGGGGGCGCCCTGGACCTCGCCGCCGCGCACAACGCCGCCACGGTGTACACCGCCGCGGGGGTGTTCCCGATGATCCCGCGGGCGCTGAGCGAGGGGCGCACCTCGCTGCTCGACGGGGAGGCCCGCCGCGCGATGGTCACCGCCCTCGACATCGCCGACGACGGCGCGGTGCTGCGCAGCGAGCACTACCCCGCGTGGGTCTGCAACCGCGGTCGCATGGACTACCCCGCGGTCTCCGCGTGGCTCTCTGGCGGTGAGGTCCCCGCGTGCCTCCGTGACCCCGTGATGCAGTCGCAGATTCACCTGCAAGACCGCGCCTCGGCGGCCCTTCGCGGGCGTCGTCGGGAGCACGGCGCCCTCACCCTGCGCACGCCCGAAGAGGAGTTCGTGCACGACCCCGAGGGGAACGTCGTCGACATCGTCACCCGCGCCCCGTTGCGCGCGGGCGAGATCGTCGAGGACCTGATGATCGCCGTGAACCAGGCCGTGGCGAGGCACCTCGCGGCGCAGGGATACCCCACGCTCCTGCGGGTGGTCCCGCCCCCCGCGCGCTGGCCGCGCATCGTGGCCCTCGCGGCGACCTGGGGCATCGTGCTCCCGCCGCACCCCTCCACCCGCGACCTCGCGCGCTTTCTCGACGAGACCGCCCGCGCGCACCCCGACCGCGCCGAGGAGGTCTCCCTCGGGGTGCTCAAGCTCGTGGGCCGCGGGGCCTACCTCGCCCAGCGCCCCGACGCCGAAGGCCCCGGACACTTCGGCCTCGCCGTGGGCGCCTACGCGCACTCCACCGCGCCCAACCGGCGATACCCCGACGTGGTGACCCAACGGCTGCTTCACGCCGCGCACCGCGGAGACCCCTCGCCCTACGACCTCGACGCCCTCACCCGCATCGCCGCCCGCTGCGTCGAGGCCAACGCCCTCGCGCGCAAGGTCGAGCGGCAGGTGGCGAAGTCTGCCGCCGCGCTCTTTCTCGCGGGGCGCGTGGGCGAGCGCTTCGACGCGGTGGTCACGGGCGTCACCGAGGGCGGGTGCTTCGTGCGCCTGCGGCACCCCGCGGTGGAGGGACGTCTCGTGCAGGGCGAGGCCGGGCTCGACGTGGGCGAGCACGTCGACGTGCGCCTCGACCGCTGCGACGTGACCCAGGGGCACCTGGATTTCTCCCGCGCGCCGGAGTGATCCACGCACGAGGCGCGGAGGCGCGCTACCATCCCCGCGCCGTGCGCGCCCTCATCACCGCCCTCGCGCTGAGTCTCTGTCCCGCCGTCGTGCGCGCGCAGGTGGCGACGCCGACGACGCGCACCCCGCTGGCCCGCGCCGCGCGCGCGCTGGTGACCCTCGAAGACCCGCAGGGCGCACGAACGCTGGGCGTGGTGCTCGCGGGCACCGGGCGCATCCTCACCGCGCTGGAGCCCATCCACGCCGCGGGTGAGCTCCGGGTGGCCTACCCCGACGGGCGCCGCGACCGCGTGCGGATCACGGCCGTGGACGTCTCCTGGGGCGTCGCGTTGCTCGAGGGCGAGGCGGGCACCTGGCCCGAAGGGGTGGAGCTCGCCGAGCGCGACGCGCGCACCCGCGACGCCGTGAGCTGGTTCCCTGCGGCGGGGTCGGACCCGAGCGGCGGGACCTTTCTGCGCCGTCGGTCCTTCGTGGGCAACAACGCCTCGCTGCTGCGCGACGCGTGGGAGCTCGACCCCGTGCCCGCGCCCACGGCCGTGGGCTCGCCCCTGCTGCACCCGCAGGACGGCACGCTGCTGGGCGTGGTGGTCCCGCCGAGCACGATGGCGATCACGGGGGCCGAGGTGGCCTTCGGGGTGCCGCTGCCCGTGCTGCGCGCGCTGGTGCAACGCGCGGGGGAGTCGACCCGGCCGTGGGTGGGCATCACCTTCGCCGAAGTCCTTGGGGGACAAGGCCCTGTGGCGTCTCCGGGCGGCGGTCTGCGCGTGCGCGTGGTGGACCCTTCGGGACCCGGCGCGCGCGCGGGCCTTCGCGGCGGCCCCAGCGGCGACATGGTGGTGGCCGTCGACGGTCGCCCCGTGCACTCCATCGCGGGCTTCGGGGAGATCATCGCGCCGCTGCGGGCGGGCGACACCATCACCCTCCAGGTGCTGCGCCGCGGGGCCACCACCGATGTCCCCCTGACCCTCGCGGAGCGCCCGCGGGAGCCGTCTTCGTCCACCGCGCCCCGCACCGCCCCCCGCGCCACGCCGCGCCGCTGAGCACCTTCTGGCACACTCCCCCGCGATGCAGGACCAGGTCCCCACCGCGACGCTGCCTCCCTTCGCGTCGGCCGAGCGCGTGGACCTGGTCTTCGTGCTCGACGGCCGCACGCTGGTGCATCCCCTCCCGGCCGAGGGGCGCGTGCGCATCGGGCGGAGCGTCCCCGACGGGGTGAGCGTGGCGCATGCATCGTTGTCGCGGTCCCACGCGGCGATCACCACGCCCGCGCTCACCGTCGAGGACCTCGGGAGCACCAACGGCACCTGGCTCCGACGCACCGACCCCGACGGCAGCGTCCACGAGACCGCCGTGCGCGAGCCCGTGACCCTGCGCCCGGGCGACACCCTGCGCCTCGGGGCGGTGAGCCTGGTGCTGGTGCCGTCGTTCGTGGGAGGGCATACGATCTCGCCCGCGGGGGATGGGTCCCCGTCGCTGGACCCGGCGATGCGCGAGGTGCACGCGCTGCTCGCGCGGGTGGCGCCGTCGGACATCCCGGTGTTGATCCTGGGCGAGACGGGCGTGGGCAAGGAGGTGCTGGCCGAGCGCCTCCACGCCGCGTCGCGGCGACGCGCGAAGCCCCTGCTGCGGGTGAACTGCGCGGCGCTCTCGGAGCAGCTCGTGGAGAGTGAGCTCTTCGGCCACGAGCGCGGCGCGTTCACGGGCGCGGTGACCGCGAAGCCCGGGCTGCTCGAGGCCGCGCACGGGGGCACGGTGCTGCTCGACGAGATCGGCGACCTGCGGCTGGAGTCGCAGGCCAAGCTCCTGCGGGTGCTGGAGGAGGCGAAGGTGTTGCGCGTGGGCGGCGTCACCGCGCGCGCCGTGGACGTGCGCTTCGTCGCCGCGACCCACAAGGACCTCCTCGACGCCGTGCGCGGGGGACGCTTTCGGCAGGACCTGTACTACCGCCTCGCGGGGGTGGTGCTGCGCGTGCCGCCCCTGCGCGAGCGCCCCGCGGAGCTGCTCCCGCTGGCCGAGGAATTCCTGCGGTCCGCGAGCGC
>JBILLI010000655.1:0-4388 GCA_044376155.1 Polyangiales bacterium | reverse complement strand
CCCCGCGGGGCAGACGAGCTGTGCGGGCTCGTGCCGCGACACCCAGAGCGACCGGGGCCACTGCGGCATGTGCGGCAACGCCTGCGCCAGCGGGCAGGTGTGCGCCAACGGCGCGTGCGTCACGAGCTGCCCCGCCGGACAGACGGCGTGCAGCGGCTCGTGCCGTGACACCCAGAGCGACCGCGCCAACTGCGGCGCGTGTGGCACCGCCTGCGCCAGCGGGCAGGTCTGCTCCGGCGGGCGCTGCGTGGTGTCGTGCCCCGCCGGGCAGACCGACTGCAACGGCTCGTGCCGTGACACCCAGAGCGACCGCGCCAACTGCGGCGCCTGCGGGACCACCTGCACCAGCGGGCAGGTCTGCGCCAGCGGCCTCTGCGTGGTGTCTTGCCCCGCGGGACAGACCAACTGCGCGGGCTCGTGCCGCGACACCCAGAGCGACCGCGCCCACTGCGGCGCGTGCGGGAACGTCTGCGCCAGCGGGCAGGTGTGCGCCAACGGCGCCTGCGTGGTGTCTTGCCCCGCGGGACAGACCAACTGCGCGGGCTCGTGCCGCGACACCCAGAGCGACCGCTCCCACTGCGGCGCGTGCGGGAACGCGTGCGCTAGCGGGCAGGTCTGCTCCAACGGCGCCTGCGTGCTCTCGTGCGCCGCGGGCCTGACCAGCTGCGGCGGCTCGTGCGTCGACGCGCAGGTCGACGACCGCCACTGCGGCGGGTGCGGCCGCGCCTGCGCCAGCGGGCAGGTGTGCGCCGGCGGCGCCTGCGTGGTCTCGTGCCCCACGGGGCAGACCAACTGCTCCGGCTCGTGCCGCGACACCCGCAGCGACCGCGCCCACTGCGGCGCGTGCGGCAACGCCTGCGCCAGCGGCCAGGTGTGCGCCAACGGCGCCTGCGTGGTGTCGTGCCCCGCGGGCCAGACCAACTGCGGCGGCTCGTGCCGCGACACCCGCAGCGACCGCGCCCACTGCGGCACGTGCGGCAACGCCTGCGCCAGCGGGCAGGTCTGCTCGAACAGCGCCTGCGTCGTCTCGTGCGGCGCGGGCCTCACAAGCTGCGGCGGCTCGTGCCGCGACACGCAGACCGACAACAACCACTGCGGCGCGTGCGGCGTGACCTGCGCGGCGGGCCAGATCTGCACCGCGGGCCGCTGCGCCACGAGCTGCCCCACCGGGCAGGTCGACTGCAACGACAACACCGGCCTCTGCCGCGACCTGCGCACCGACGGGGCGAATTGCGGGATGTGCGGCCGCGCCTGCCCCTCGGGTCAGGTGTGCGTCAACAGCGCCTGTGGCACCTCGTGCCCCGCGGGGCAGACCGCGTGCAGCGGCGCGTGCCGCGACACCCTGACCGACCTCACGAACTGCGGCATGTGCGGCCGCGTCTGCGCCGCGGGGCAGATCTGCACCGGCGGCACCTGCGTCACGAGCTGCCCCGCCGGGCAGACCGTGTGCAGCAGCTCGTGCCGCGACACCCTGACCGACCTCGCGCACTGCGGCGGCTGCGACCGCGCCTGCGCCGCGGGGCAGATCTGCACCGCCGGGAGCTGCGTCATCTCCTGCGTGAGCGGTCAGACCAACTGCGCGGGCGTCTGCCGCGACCTCCAGAGTGACGGCTCGAACTGCGGCGGCTGCGGCCGCGTGTGCCCCACCGGGCAGAGCTGCGTCGCGGGCGGGTGCGCCGTGGTCTGCGGACCGGGCTTCACCAACTGCAGCGGCACCTGCAGGAACCTCCAGGCCGACGGCGCGAACTGCGGCGCCTGCGGGCGCGCGTGCGGCGCCGGGCAGGTCTGCTCCAGCGGGACGTGCACCAGCGTCTGCCCCAGCGGCCAGACGCCCTGCAGCGGCGCGTGCCGCACCCTCGGCAGCGACACGTCCAACTGCGGCACCTGCGGCAACGTCTGCCCGGCGCGCGGCAACGCCTCGACGACCTGCAGCGGCGGGAGCTGCGGGTTCTCGTGCAGCACGGGCTTCGCGGACTGCGACGGCAACGCGGGAAACGGCTGCGAGGCCGACACCCGCACGTCCACCACGCACTGCGGCGGCTGCAACCGACCGTGCACCGGGACCTGCTCCGGCGGCGTCTGCACCCCGGCGTGCACCGCGGGCGCGAACCTCGCGCGGAACGCCACCGGGTCGAATTCTGCGGGCGGCAACTCCGAGCCGTACACCGCCAGTCGCCTCAACGACAACGTCGCCCAGGGCGGCGGGTCTGCCTGCGGCGCCTGGTCGTGGGTGAGCGCCGGGTCCTCGCCGGGAGACGCCTGGTTCCAATACACATGGACCTCCGACCAGCGGATCCACAGCCTGTTCGTCGACACGTCGTCGTCGGGGCAGACCTGCTCCACGCCCTCGACCTCCATCGGGCGCAACCTCGCGGGCGCCGACATTCAGTACTGGAACGGGTCGGCGTGGATCACCGTCGCGCAGATCCGCGGGCAGACCAACGACTGGTCCTACACCTTCGCCACGCCCATCACGACGCG
Source organism: Polyangiales bacterium (assembly GCA_044376155.1). Lineage (GTDB taxonomy): Bacteria > Myxococcota_A > Polyangia > Polyangiales > JAWKRB01. Next base: position 1,907 of record JBILLI010000655.1, on the reverse strand, counting down.
GCAGCTGCGGCTGTACGCCGCGCACACCAACACCGTGGGTCAGGGGAGCAATCCCAAGATCTTCGAGTGGCAGGTCTTCGGCTGCCAGTGAGCGGAACAGGAACGACACCGTGATGAACCTCCGCCGCCGACACCCCCTCCGCGCCCTCGCGCTGCTGACCGCGCTCGCGGCCTGCTCGGGCAACGCCAGCCCCCTCGACGTGCCCGCCACGGGCATCGACGCGACCCTCGACGTCGAGGTCGGCTGCCCCACCGGGCAGACCGAGTGCGCCGGCCGCTGCGTCGACCTCCAGGGCAACGCCAACCACTGCGGCGCCTGCGGCCGCGACTGCGGCGCCGCGCAGCAGTGCGTCATGGGCGCCTGCCGCGCGGTCTGCCCCACCGGACAGATCGCCTGCACCGACGGCCCCGCCGACGGCGGCGTGTCGCGCTGCGTGCTCCCGAGCACCGACCGCGTCCACTGCGGCGCCTGCGGCAACACCTGCCCCGCGGGCCAGGTCTGCTCCATGGGCGCCTGCGCGCTCAACTGCGCGTCGAACCTCACCACCTGCGGCGCCGGGGCCGAGCGCGCCTGCGCCGACCTCCAGCGCGACGACCGCAACTGCGGCGCCTGCGGCCGCGGCTGCGCGCCCGGACAGACCTGCGCCATGGGCGCGTGTGTCACCTCCTGCCCCAGCGGACAGACCGCCTGCGGCGCCTCCGACGGCGGCGTCGGGGCCTGCGCCGACCTCCAGCGCGACAACGCGAACTGCGGCGCGTGCGGCAACGCCTGCCCCAGCGGGCAGGTCTGCGCCATGGGCGCGTGCGTCACCTCGTGCCCCGGCGCCCAATCGAACTGCGCGGGCTCGTGCCGCGACACCCAGACCGACCCGCAGCACTGCGGCGCGTGCGGCAACGCCTGCATGAGCGGGCAGGTCTGCGCGACGGGCATGTGCGTCACCTCCTGCCCCGCGGGCCAGACCGCGTGCGGCGGTGACAACCGCGGACCGGGCGTCTGCGCCGACGTGCAGAGCGACCGCGCCCACTGCGGCATGTGCGGCAGCGCCTGCCCCAGCGGGCAGGTGTGCAACGCGGGCCGCTGCGTCGTCTCGTGCGGCGCCGGGCTCACCAACTGCGGCGGCTCCTGCCGCGACGCCCAGAGCGACCGCGCCCACTGCGGCGCCTGCGGCACATCCTGCGCCAGCGGACAGGTCTGCGCAGGCGGCATGTGCGTCACCTCCTGCGTCGCCGGGCTCACCGACTGCGCGGGCTCGTGCCGCGACCCCCAGAGCGATCGCGCCCACTGCGGCATGTGCGGCCGCGCCTGCGCCAGCGGCCAGGTCTGCGCCGCGGGCATGTGCGTCACGTCGTGCCCAGGCGGGCAGACCGACTGCAACGGCTCGTGCCGCGACACCCAGAGCGACGGCGACCACTGCGGCGCCTGCGGACGCGTCTGCGCCAGCGGGCAGGTCTGCTCGGCCGGCACGTGCGTGACCTCCTGCGCGGTGGGGCTCACCGACTGCGCGGGCTCGTGCCGCGACACCCAGAGCGACCGCGCCCACTGCGGCATGTGCGGCCGCGCCTGCGCCAACGGGCAGGTCTGCTCCGCCGGGATGTGCGTGACCTCCTGCGCGGCGGGGCAGGCGGAGTGCGGCGGCTCGTGCCGCGACACCCAGAGCGACCGCGCCCACTGCGGCGCCTGCGGCAACGCCTGCGCCAGCGGGCAGGTCTGCTCCGGCGGCACGTGCGTCGTCTCCTGCTCCACCGGGCTCACGAGCTGCGCGGGCTCGTGCCGCGACACCCAGAGCGACCGCGCCCACTGCGGCATGTGCGGCAACGCCTGCGCCAGCGGACAGGTCTGCTCCGGCGGCCGCTGCGTCACCTCGTGCCCCGCCGGGCAGGCTGACTGCCACGGCTCGTGCCGCGAC
>JBILLI010000654.1:0-4390 GCA_044376155.1 Polyangiales bacterium | reverse complement strand
CTCCCATCCCGCGCGTCTCAGCCCCCCCCTTCTCCTGCCGGATCACCGGCGGGAGAAGGGGTTGGGGGATGAGGGCCACCACAGCGGCCTCGCAAGAGGTGGCGTGTGACACAACAGCAGAAGAGCCGCACCCCACGAAGGCACCGTCGGCCACCCTCACCGTGGGCGGTGGGGCCCGGAGGATCGATCGACACGTCTCCGGGCGGCACCGCGCGGATCCTGTCGTGCCCCGTCGGCACGTTCTGGGACGGCCTGCGCCTTCGCAGCGCGTGGTCGACCGACAGCGTTCAGGGGCTCTGCCGCCGACCCCACATCGAACGAATCTCCCCGGCGCGACGGCTCCGTCGGCGACGGCGCAGCAACGCCGCGGCGAAGAGCCCGAAGACGCCGCGGGAGCCACCGCCCTGCACGGCGCAACCGCAGCCCGCTTGACGCGCCGACGTCCCCGCGTCGGGTCGCGCGCCTGCATCCGCCGTCGCGATGGGCGCATCGCGTTGGACCGCAACGTCGTCCGCCGCGCTGACGACCACGTCGGGCTGGGTCACGTCGTCGGCGGGCTGGGTCACGTCGTCGGCGGGCTGGGTCACGTCGTCGGCGGGCTGGGTCACGTCGTCGGCGGGCTGGGTCACGTCGTCGGCGGCGCCCGCGTCGTTGGCGTCGTCACCGCGCAGGCAGGCGAGACCCGTGACGGCGCCGGCGCGCACGACGCCGGTGAGGCGCCCGGCGCGCTGATCGGCGTCCCAGGAGGCGCCGTTGATCCAGGGCGCCACGGTGACATCGCCCGCGAGGTTGCAGCGCGTCCACGCGACGGCGTATCGGCGAAACAACGGCGTGGTCGCCGCGTCGCCGCGCCCGCAGAGCAGCGGGCAGAGCGGGTCCGTCGGGTCTTCGGGGTCGCAGTGCCCGGAGCGCGCCAGCGTCGCGTGCACGGCGGGGCCGCCCAGCCCAGGGGTGATGGTCGTCGCGACCCATTGGTTGTTGCAGACCCCGCGGGTCTGCGCGAGCAGCGTGAGCGTCGGTGCGCCGATGCGCGACGCGTTGCGCGCGCCCACCAGGGCGTCGTCGTTCGGGTCGAAGAGCACGAGCGAGCCGATGCGCCGGTCGCGCGACGCGGCCATGGCAGAGCCCAGCGCGCCCCAGGAGTGTCCGATGAGCCCGCGGCGGCTGCCGTCGACGGCGCCCGCCAGGCGCGAGGAGCGCGTCGCCGACTGCGCGACGGCCCAGTCGAGCAGCGCGTTGATCTGATTCGCGTTGGCGTCGTGGTCGCAGCCCCACACGTTGCAGGGGATGTCGGGCACCACCGCGACGAACCCCTGCGAGGCCAGGGTCTGCGCGAGCAGCTGATGATAGCCGCCGTTCCGGCTCGCGCCGTGCACCACGCCAACGACCGGGCGGCCCGAGGCGCCTGCGGGGAGATACGCGACAACCCGAATCGGCGCGCCCGCGAGGGTGACCACGCCGGCGTCCCAGGTCTCGACGCGCGCAGGACCCAGGTCTTCGGGCGCGGCGAGGGCGCGCGCGGGCGCGAGCATCAGGGTGAGCGAGAGCGTTGCGCGGCGGAGCACGGTGGGAGTGTATCCCCATCAGGGCCCGCGCGCGGCCTTCGTCGACCGCTGCGAGGGGCACCGCGCTCCCCGCGACGTCGAGACCTACGGCCGCAGCACCGCGGGGATCTCGCACCACGACGGCGCCGACGACGGCAGGCCCGCGGTGAGCCACGGAGAGGTCGCCGGGGCCATGCCGTAGGGGTGCGCGGCGAAGAACTGCCAGACGAAGGAGAAGCGCGTCTCGCCCGGCGCAGGGGTGATGGGCGGGAGGGTGTGCCCGCGGTCGTGGGTGCAGCTCACCACGAAGTGACCTTCGAGCAGGAGCTCTTCGCGCAGACGCAGCGAGGCGGCGTGGAAATCAATCCCCAGGCGGTCGCGCTCGCCGCCCCAGAGGACCATGGCGGGGAAGCGATCCTCGGGCGGTGTCCAGCGCATCTCGAAGGCCGGGCGAAAGATCCCGATGCCCCCCGAGAGCACCGCCACCGACGCGAAGTGCCGCGCGCGCGGGGTGGTGAGCAGGTGGGTGAGCCACAGGGCCCCGGCGCTCACGCCGAGCGCGTGCACCCGCGCGGGATCGACCCGGTACTGCGCCGACACGCACGCGAGGAGGTCGTCGGTGAAGCGCAGGTCGTCCTCGGCCATCGTCGGGGTGATGAAGGGCCACACGAAGGGGTTCACGGGCTGTCCGTTCTCCGTGCGCTGGTCGGGCACCACCACGATCATGCGCGCCTGCTCCGCCGCCTGCGGGATCTCCCCCTCGCGCAGCATCATCTCGCTGCTGCCCGCGAGCCAGTGCCAGGCGAAGAGCACGGACCAGCGGTCGGTGCCCGCGGGGTCGTAGCCGCGCGGCACCACGAGGCGAAAGCGGCGCGTGTGCGGGCCGCTGGGGAATCCCTCATTGAGCGAGGTCGCGAGGTCGGCGCCGCCCCGCAGCGTGGGGCACCGCCCGCGGGAGTACGTCGGCAGCGGCGGGGGCGTGCGCGACCAGGTGGTGGGCACGACCCGCACGCGGTCGGTGGGCACGTCGTCGTCGGTGGGGACGTCGGGCGCGTCGAGGGGGGCCTGCGCCACGTCGAGCGACACGTCGGGCGCGTCGGTCGAGGCGTCAGACCCGCCCGCGGGAGCCCCGGTGCAGGCCGCGAGGAGGAGCGTGGACCACAGCAACGCCGTTCGCATCTTGATCAGTCCTACCGCGAGGGTCTCCCGCGCGTCGAGGCGGGGCGCACGGCCGAGCCGCGCGCCGGGGGGCGCTCAGCAGGGGCAGCCCGGGCGACCACAGCTGGGCTCACACACGTTCGCCGCGCAGCGCCCGGGGCACGACTGCCCGCCGAAGGTCCACGAGCACGTGGTGGTGGTGAGCGTGCGCGTGCACGCCTGCGTGCCGGTGCTCCCCGCGCCCGCGCACGACCCGCTCGCGCAGCGGTAGGTGGTGACGGTCCGGCTCTGGGTCCCGGTGGTGTCGCAGGAGTTCGCGTAGCCCCCGCACGCGCTCCACGCGCCGAACCCCGTGGACGCGCAGCTCAGCCCGTCGGTGCTCCGCGAGCACGCCTGCGTCCCCGTGGTGACCACGTCGGCGCACGCCCCGGCGCGGCACTGCGGGGTGGTCACGCTGCGCGACTGATCCGCGAAGCGGTCACACAGGCTGGCGTATCCGCAACTCCCCCACGCGCCGTATCGCACTGCACCGCAAGGGGTTCCGTCTCCCAGTGGGATCATCGCGCAGCGCCCTGCGGTGTTGCACCCCGCCCGCGCGCAGGCCGTGCTCATCGCGTCGCAGACGCCCCCGGCGCAGCACACCTCGCCCTGCCCGCCGCACGGGACCACCACGTCGGGCGCAGACATCACCACGTCGGGCGCGGGCATCACCACATCGGGCGCGGGCATCACCACATCGGGCGCGGGCATCACCACGTCGGGCGCGGACATCACCACGTCGGGTGCAGGCATCACCACGTCGGGCGTCACCACGTCGGGCACGTTCATCGCGACGTCGACCGCCGCGTCGAGGGGGGCGGTGGCGGCGTCGGGGGTGAACATCGGCAGCGTCGGGCGCCGCACGGGCTCGCACCCGTCGGGACCACAGGTCTCGTCGGCGCCACACCCCGCGCGGTTCGCCGGGTCGCGGCAGCGGGACGCGAGGAAGATGTCGAGCACGAGGGTCTGCTCCCGCTGGAAGCTCACCACGGCGCGGGTCGCGAAGGTGTCTCCGCCCGCGAGCTGCGCCTGCACCGTGACCTCGAGGCGCCGCGGATCATCGACGTCGGCGGGCACCAGGGAGAGCGTGCCCGGCAGCGGGTTGGCCCCGCCCGCGAGCTCGATCCCGCGCAGCACCCCTTCGACCGCGGCCCCCTCGCGGCGCGTGGCGACCTGCACCGCGCGCAGCTCTTCGCCCGCGCGCAGGTCGCTGTCGACGCGGAGCACGATCTGCGTCGCGGGACGCCCGCACGCCATGCACAACACCACCGCAGCGAGGGTCTTGAGGCGCACGGTGCCGACGAGCGTATCGCGCTTCGGGGCGGCGTGACGCGCTCAGCGCCCCGGCCAGGTGGGCATCTGCGCGAATCCCCGGCGGTCGTGGGCGGGCACCAGCACCATCGCCGGGAAGGCCGCCGCGAGCGCCGCGACGCGGAGGATGTTGCGCCGCACCGCCGCGGGCTCGTGGTCCCCGAGGGTGCGCTGGAGCCACGGGCGCTCCTCGCGGCGGGTGACGCCCTCGAGCTGCCACACGAGGTCGCCCAGCAGGGCGTAGCGACGGCCGTCGGGCAGCGCGAGAAAGACCACCACCGACCCCGGGGTGTGACCCGGCGCGGGCACCACGACGATGGCGCCGTCGCCGTACACGT
>JBILLI010000984.1:0-2630 GCA_044376155.1 Polyangiales bacterium | reverse complement strand
CGAGCTACCGGGACGTCACCGCCGAGCGCGCCGCCCACGCCGCCGTCGCCGACCGCGAGGAGCGCCTGCGCCTCGCGCTGACCTCGTCAGGCGCGGTGGAGTGGGAGTGGAACGGCGTGCTCGACCGCGTGGTCCTCGGCGTCGGGTGGGCGGAGCTCATCGGCGAGCCCCCTCCCCCCGAGGGCTTCTCGATCACCGCCTTCCTCGACCGTGTGCACCCTGACGACCGCGCGGCGTTTGAGGTCGAGGCCAGGGCGCTCGTCGCCCGGGAAGGCGGAGGCTTCGACGCCACGTTTCGCGTGCTGCTCCCCGACGGCGCGCTCCGCCGGCTGCGGGCCCGGGGGCGGGTGGTGCGCTGGTCGCCGGGCGGCGAGCCCGAGCGGGCGCTGGGCACGGCGATGGATGTCACGGCCTACCACGCCTTGCAGGAGCAGCTCCTCGCGGCGACGCGCCTCGCCACGGTCGGCACCCTCGCCGCGGGCGTCGCCCACGAGATCAACAACCCCCTGCTGTGGCTCCTCGGGAACCTGGAGTGGGCGCTGGACGAGCTCCCGCCGTCAGAGCGCGAGGGCGAGATCCGCCGCGCCCTGCGCGAGGCCCTCGACGGCGGTCGACGCGTCGCGGGGGTGGTGAAGGCCATTCGCGCGCTCGGCCGCCCCGAGCCCGAGCGCCACGAGGCCGCCCAGGTGGACCTCCGCCGGGAGCTCCTCGACGCCCTCAACCTCTCGCGCAACCAGATCACCCAGCGCGCGCGGCTGCGCGTCGACATCCCCGATGCGCTCCCGCCCGTCCGCGCGGGGGTGAACGAGCTCGGGCGGGTGTTCTTGAACCTCCTGCAGAACGCGGCGCAGGCGATCCCCGAGGGCGACCCCGAGGGCCACGAGGTGCGCGTGCGAGCGGCGCTCGCCGAGGGCAGCCTCATGATCGAGGTGCGCGACTCCGGCGTGGGGATGAGCCCCGAGGTTCGCGCGCGCGCCTTCGAGGCGTTCTTCACCACCAAGCCCCAGGGCGTCGGCATGGGCCTCGGGCTCTCCATCGCCCGGAACATCGTTGAGGCCGTGGGCGGCAGCATGACCGTGGAGAGCGCCCCCGGTCTTGGCACCGCGTTCACCGTGCGCGTGCCCGTGACGAGCGGGACGCTGCCATCGTCCCCGCCGCCGCCGATGGCCCCGGAGCCCGAGGCGCCCACGCCCCGGCGGCGGGTGATGATCATCGACGACGAGCCCCTGGTGGGGCAGTCGCTGCTGCGCATGCTGTCTCGCTCCCACGACGTGTCGGTGTTCACCACGGCGCACGCCGCGCTGCGCGCGATCGACGGCGGCGCGACCCCCGACGCGATCCTCTGCGACCTGATGATGCCCGAGCTCGACGGCGCGGGCTTCTGGGAGGCGCTCGCGGATCGGGCTCCGTCGTTGCGGACGCGCGTCGTCTTTCTCTCGGGCGGGGTGTTCGGCGACCGCGCCGCGGCCTTCGAGCGTGAGCACGACGTGCGGGTGCTCTCGAAACCGGTGTCGCGAGATCGCCTGCTCGCGGAGCTGGAGCGCCGCGCGCAGGGCTGATTCGCGGCGAGAGGTCGGTCGGTCGACGCGCGCCGACGCGAACCGCGCGGCATGCGCCGCCTGGCGACGTCAGAGGTCGGTGAAGATCTGCGTGCCCCGGGCCGAAGGCGCGGGGCCGGTGGTGCTGCGAACCGGCGTGGGCGCAGGCGCGGCGGCGGGCGCGGCGCCGTTCCGTCGGTGCACCGTGTCGAACGGATCGGCCGTGAGACCCGCGAGCGGATCCACCACGCGCGGCGCCCGGCGCGGCGTCGCGGTCGGTGCGGCGCGCGGCGTGAGCAGGTCCATCGGCACCGGGGAATTCGAGCGCTGCGGCGCGGCCGCGACCGGCGTGGGTGCAGGCGCCGCGCGCGGGGCCGCGGCCACCGTGGCGGTGCGGGACGGGGGCGCGGCGAAGGGGTCGGGGGCGAGGCTCGGCGCGGCCCGCGCAGGCACCGCCGCACGCACCGGCGTGACCGCCGCGGGGGCCGTCGGCGGCGCCGCGCGGACGATCGTCGGAGCACGAACGACCCTGTCGGCCGGAGCCGCCGCGGGCGCCGGTGCAGGCGCTGCGACCACCGCGGGTGCGGGCGCGGGCGCGAGGGCTGCGACCGCCGCGGGTGCCGGTGCAGGCGCGAGGGCTGCGACCGCCGCGGGTGCCGGTGCAGGCGCTGCGACCGCCGTCGGGGCGGGCGCTGCGACCGCCGCGGGTGCGGGTGCGGGCGTGGGCGCGGCGACCGCTTCGGGTGCGGGTGCGGGTGCGGGTGCGGGTGCGGGTGCGGGCGTGGGCGCGGCGACCGCCGCGGGCGCTGGCGCTGCGGGTTGGGCCGCGGGAGGTGGTGCCGCCGTGGCGGCGCGGGAGACGCCGTCGCTGATGGCCGCAGACGTGCTGGTGGTGCTGCCGCGCATGGTGGCCAGCAACACGCCGGACCCGACGAGGCAGAGCCCTCCCACGAGCACCATCCAGGTGGCGCCGCGGCCACTCGACTTCTTCGGCGGAACCGAGAATCCTCGAGGGATCTCGGCCGCCGCCAGCGTGTCGCCGCGAGGCGCGGGTGCCCCTGACGCCGACATCGGCGCAAAGGAGTGCGGCGG